>NZ_JRNX01000537.1 GCF_000786645.1 Halobacillus sp. BBL2006 | reverse complement strand
TTTCTTTCGTTTTTTCTTCTAATTTTACTGTTTTTCACGATTTATTCTATGAAGGAAATGAACATCATGTATATTCTTCCGGTTTTAGAAGACGGTTGGGGGAGAATTTTCATGGGAGTCAATGATGCCGTGCTTTCCTTCTTTGGATTTATTGTTACGCTGGTGATTTATTCGAAAGTGGAAGGGAAAGCGAAAGATAAATTGAAAACCATATTTTTCGCACATTGGTTTGTATGGGCGTTCTATCTGCTTATCGTCTTCGTAAGTTTTACTTTCTTTGGTACGAGAGAGATTGATTTAGTACCTGAACCTGTTTTGTATATGTTGAAATCCTATGAATTTTCTATTGTTGCTCGAATTGACTTGTTCTTTATTTGTATATGGATTCTTTCGGTGGCAACCAGCTATGCAACCTATCTATATATGGCTAAGCTTGGTATCACTGAAATATTTAATTTTAGTAAACCAAAATTAATAACGTTGTCTATTGGTTTACTTACCTTTGTTATCTCTTTATCCATAGGATTTGATTATAAAAGGGTGGATCTGTTCAGCAAATTTGTCGTGAATACTGGATACTTTTTTAGCATCGGTTTTCCCATATTGATGTTAATCGTCGGGGTCATTGTAAGGAAATTCAGTGAGAAGGAGGTGTGATTATGATAAAGAAACTTTTATTAGTTTTTATCGTATTAGTCCTTCTTACAGGGTGCTGGGATGAGCGCCAGTTTAAAAATGTCAAATTGGTCTTGGCTATGGGGTTTGATTTAAATGAAGAGGGATTGATTCACAAAACGGTTTCTATTCCAAGTATAAGAAGAGGATCGGAAGGACCGGGGGAGGAAACAATCCAAATCGTTTCCACAGATGCAGCTTCCCCGCACCAAGCCAGGGAGAGGATTGACGAGCAGATATCGGAGTCCTTTGATCCATCCAAAGCGAAAGTCATCGTCGTGGGAGAAGATCTTGCTAAAAAAAATATCTATCCTGTGTTGGATGAATTTTACCGAAATCCGAATAGGAATTTAAATGCATATTTAGCTGTCGCTAGAGGGCAAGCTGCTGATGTAATCGGTTTGAAAAGTAGTAGCGATTCAAGGATTAGCAATTACATTAGTGGTTTGTTGCAAGGTGCCGTAGCTTCTTCTCATGCTACTGGAGAGAACCTACAGATGATATGTGCAGAGCTTATCGAACCAGGAGAGGATTTTTCGATTCCATTAATAAGTGCTGACCAGGAAAAGGGACTGTTGAAGTTTGAGGGAATGGGGCTGTTTCATGAGGATCACTATTCTGGAGTGGATATTCCTCAGGACCTTAGCACCATATTTATGCTCCTTCAAGGAAGAGAAAATCGCATAGCGAAGTTGACCATCAAAGTTTCAGATAATGATGATAAATTGATGAACTATATCACAATTAATGTCATGAAACTAAAGCAGGATTTTAAGATCAATGTAGATGGCGATGAAGTAGACGCTGAGATTGATTTAGATTTAAAAGTAAGAGTGGTTGAATATGCGTCAAATCATTTAATGGAGAATGGGAAAATCGACAAGCTTAATGAAAAGATCTCTGAAGTTTTGACGAAGGATGCTGAAAAAGTCATTTCGCTTATGCAGGAAGCGAATAGTGACATTTTCGCTGTTGGAAGGAAAGTGAAAGCTTATCATCCGGATGTTTATAACAAGCTGGACTGGAAAGAATACTATCCTACTATGAGTTATAAGACTAAAGTGAAGGTTCAAATCCTAGAACATGGAATTATCAATTAAAAAGTTTTGAGAAATTTGAAACCTGATGTACATTTGATTCGTCTGTATAGTACAGACACTTTAAAGTGCTGAGGTGTGATCGATTGGTAGGAAGCATGAGAATATAAAATTATATTCTGGCTTGTCGGATAACCGTGGATTCTCAATTAAGTAATGAACAGAGTGTGCCCTATAAATAGTGTGTAATGAGGCTCGCTCGTTTCATTTATAAACAAGATACCTCCCCTTAGGTATAGCACCTGTCGACTGACCATCGGCAGGTGCGTTTTCATTTTTAGATGAAGCAGTTCACATCTGCTGTTGTTTTTTTATTATGGTTTACTTTTATAAAGAAGTATTAGTTATTCAACAAACATGCAGGATTATGGAAGACTCGATTTCGAGATGTTTATGTATTTTTAGGATCGTTGGGGAAGGGCTCGTCTAGCTGTAATGCCCAGACACTCGCGTCATAAGCAGAAAAATCAACG
>NZ_JRNX01000536.1 GCF_000786645.1 Halobacillus sp. BBL2006 | reverse complement strand
AACACCTGCCACAAAAATTCTTCGAAACCATCCCCAATCAAAATTTCGCTATTAACGTACCAGTAGAAATTTTGTCTCTTTTCCACCCCACTTATACGACATTAGGCGACGTCGTTAAGATAGGAACGGGGATTTCGACAGGTAATGACCGGTATTTTTTGAGGGCAGCGAGTGAAGTAGCAGATAAGGATGAATGGATTCCCTTTTACAAAAATGGAGGCGTCAAAGATGCTTGGTATTACCCACCTAAGTACTACATACATGAAGATTGGCCCCTCCAAAAGGAGAAACACTCGACTTTCACAACACGAAACCCATCTTATTTTTACCGCGAAGGGATTACATGCTCCTCAATGGGCGTCGAGTTTTCAGCCGCTTACCTTCCTAGAGGGAGCTTGTTTGGAGTGAATGCAAACCTATTTCCTGATAAGCAGGAAGATCTTTACTATTTCTTAGGATTACTGAATAGCCAGCTAGTAAAATATGTGTTGAGAAAGCTGCTAAATAGAACCAATATGATTACTGCTGGTTATATAAAGAAGTTACCCTATATTGACCCATCTCCTGAAAACAAAAAGGTTGTTATTGAATATTCCAGACAATTTGTGAAAGAAAAAATGTCAAATTCATGCTTTTACAGTTTAGAAGAAAAGCATGAATTGGATCGTATCATTTACGATATCTATGGAATATCCCACAAAACGAGAATGCATGTGGAAGACTTCTGTAATGATTTGTTCGAAAAGCTATAAAAAGGTCGATCCAAACATGGACCGACCTTTTTATGCGTAATTAAAGACATAATTCATCAATCTATTTCCCGGGAAATCATTTTATTTAATAATTCGATAATTACCCCAATCTTCTGGAAATAGACGTTTATATTTTGACGAAAGAAAGCGATCATCAATAAGTTGAATAGCTCCTCGATCTTCCTCAGAACGTATCAATCGTCCTCCAGCTTGAAGGACTTTGTTCATACCGGGGAACACATACGCATAATCATAACCATTTCTGCCTTTTTGTGTGAAATAGTCCTTTATTAATTCTTTCTCAAAACTTCTAGGTGCAAGTCCAATTCCGATGACGGCGACTCCGTTTAAACGGTCACCTCTCAAGTCTACTCCTTCAGAAAAAACCCCTCCCAGAACTGCAAAACCTGCCAACCTGCCACCGTTCACAAATTGATTAAGGAAGTCTTCTCTTCTCTCTTCATCCATCCCTTGTTCTTGAGCTACCGACTCTATCTCCTGATACTTTTGAAATTTTTGATAAACCAAGTCCATGTAATGATAAGAAGGAAAAAAGAACAAATGGTTCCCTGGATGGGCTGCAACTTGGTTAAAGAGCAATTCAGCCAAGCGCCCTGCCGTTTGTTCCCTGCTCCGGTAGCGAGTGGAAAGCGGAGCAATCATTAAATCGATTTGCGAAGAATCGTAAGGTGATGGGAGCTGCAGGATGTAATCCTCTTTTTTTCCGCCTAACATATCCATATAATATCCGAACGGGGACAAAGTGGCAGAAAAGAAAATGCTTGAGCGAAAAGCCTTCGTCGTATCACTTAGCACCTCGGAAGGATCCAGGCAAAATAACTTCAGAGTCAGATCTCCATTGTTTTTCGTAGCGATCAATCGATAATGATCATCAACGAGCTGATGGATTTTCAAGAAATTTTGGGCTGCAAAGTAAAGGTCGAGTATCTTCTCGGAGCGCTCTTCTTCATTCTCCCCCTGGAGGTACCGCTCCGCTTGATTTACAAACCTTTCTAAGTTCTCTTCTAACTCCCCTGGAACTTCTGAAATCGTAAATTCCTGATGCTCTTCGTCTTTAATCTTGAGCAAGTCCAGAAAGACTGCATAGCTCGTTTGATTCAATTTTTCGTCTTCATCAGCAATTTCTTCTGACGCTTTTAGAAACTCACTAGCACAAATCGATGCCGAAAACATTTCTCTCGCTCGTTCCACAAGATTGTGAGATTCATCAATTAACAATGCCGTTCTCTTCTTGTTCTCAGGCAAAAGCCTTTTCAAAGAAACCCTTGGATCGAAGATATAGTTGTAGTCCCCTATAATAACATCTACGACGTCTGTCAAATCTAAGGAAAACTCAAAAGGACATACTTTATGCTTCCTTGCATATTCTTCTATCACAGGGCGCGTTAATTGGGTTTCGTTTATTAGGATATCCACCACTGCACCGTTGATGCGGTCATAATATCCATCAGCAAACTCACAATAATCTGGTTGGCAGATGGTTTCCTCTTGAAAACAAATTTTATCCTTAGCTGTCAGAGTCACAGATCTCAGCATCAAACCATGTTCTTCCATACGCATTAAAGCTTCCTCCGCAGTTGTTCTCGTAACGGTTTTCGCAGTCAAGTAGAAAATCCGATCTGTTTCTCCTAGAGTCATTGCTTTAATAGCCGGGAACAGGGTGGAAATTGTTTTACCTATCCCTGTCGGCGCTTGCGCAAATAGATCCCGTTTTTCTTGAATTGTTCGGTAAACACTCCCCGCTAGCTTCCTCTGACCTTGTCGATACTGAGAAAAAGGGAAATCAAGTTCCGGAATCGTTTGTTTCTTCTGCTCACGAATATGTAATAAAATACGTGCATACGACAAGTAGTCCTTGATGACTCCATTCATAAACGAGTCTAATTCAGTAAGGGAATAGGTTTTTTTGAAACATTTCTTTTCTTTTGTTTGCTTTTGGA
>NZ_JRNX01000535.1 GCF_000786645.1 Halobacillus sp. BBL2006 | reverse complement strand
CACTCTTGGAAGGTTTCTGTAAGATGAATGTAGACAGCAGTAGAAGAGGTGAAATTACAAAATGATCAACCAAAATGAAACGCCCTTATATGACGCTTTAGTTAACAACAAAACGAAGCATCCGATTTCCTTTCATGTGCCTGGTCATAAATATGGTCAGGTCTTTTCAGAACGAGGGAAAGAAGACTACTCCTCTTTATTATCGATCGACGCCACAGAAATTACAGGCCTGGATGATCTGCATGCGCCTGATGGAGTCATAGAAAAAGCTCAAAAATTGGCTGCCCACTATTTTAATAGTGATTTTACATATTTTTTAATAAACGGTACGACGGTAGGAAATTTATCGATGATCCTCTCTTTCTGCGTTCCAGGTGATGAAATTATTGTTCAGCGCAATTCTCACAAATCTGTTTTAAACGGGTTAGAGTTGGCAGGAGCTAAGCCCGTATTTTTAGGACCGGTATTTGAAGAGGATACCCAGCGTCATAGCAAAATCACGCTTCATTCCGTACAAAGAGCTTTGAAGGAACATCCAGAAGCTAAGGCCGTGTTTTTGACCTACCCCGATTATTTTGGACGGACGTACGCACTGGGAGAGATCATAGCGGAAGTCCATGCTCACGGGCTCCCAGTTTGTATTGATGAAGCTCACGGTGTGCATTTTCAGTTAGGAGAACCTTTCCCTTCCCCTGCTTTAAAGGAAGGAGCAGATCTAGTGGTCCAGTCGGCACACAAGATGGCGCCGGCTATGACGATGTCTTCTTTTTTGCATGTTCAGGGCGAAAGGATCGATCAGATGAGGTTGGAACATTATCTGCAGGTGCTGCAGTCGAGTAGTCCTTCTTATCCTTTAATGGCAAGCCTGGATTTAGCGCGTTCTTTTTTGGCTCAATGGAATCACCTTAATAAACAACAGGCTCTCACGTCCATTCAAGAGGTGAGGCAGGTGTTTGCCAGTTATGAGGAGCATTGGTCTGTCCTCCCTCTATCGCCGTATGACGACCCTTTAAAAATGACCTTACAGACGAAAAGGAATTCGGGGTATGAGGTGATGAGAGTCCTAGAAAAAATGGACATTCATCCTGAACTAGCAACGTCTGATCAAATTTTATTGATCTTCGGATTGGCTCCAAGCGTTGAGATACATGAGTTGAACCAGCGTCTCAATAAAGTTGATTCTCAATTAAAAAAGAGTAACAACCGTGCTACAATAAACGTAGATCAATTATCGTTTCCAGAAATTCAAATATTAGAAATGGCTTATTCCGAAATGCAAAGAACCCCTGCGGAACGAGTAAACTGGTCAGAAGCAGACGATTACGTTGCAGCAGAGGCCGTTATTCCTTATCCACCGGGTATCCCCTTGCTTATGAAAGGGGAACGTATTACGGATGATCATCGAAATCGTGTTTTTTCGTTGATTAAGCAAGGGGCACGCTTTCAGAATGTTGCTATTGAAAAAGGGATACGAGTGTTTAAAGGAGAATGATTGTGGAAGGATTGTTTGTAACATTTGAAGGTGGCGAAGGAGCAGGAAAATCGACCATGCTCCATGAAATAGGGAAAGAATTGCAACAACAGGGGTATCCTGTGTTAGAGACGAGGGAACCCGGCGGGATTGAAATTGCAGAACAAATCCGCGAAGTTATTTTAGATCGATCCCATACGAAAATGGACGGACGGACAGAAGCCCTGCTCTACGCAGCTGCGAGAAGACAGCACCTTGTTGAGAAGGTCGTTCCTGCGCTTCAAGAAGGAAAAATCGTCCTATGTGATCGTTTTATCGATTCAAGCCTGGCTTATCAAGGATATGCAAGAGGGTTAGGGATGGATGAAGTCTATAAAATAAATGATTTCGCAATTGAAAATTGTATGCCTGCGCTTACCTTGTTGTTTGATATCGAACCAGAAGAAGGACTAAAGCGTATTGCTGCGAATAAAGGTCGTGAGCAAAACCGACTTGACTTGGAAAAGATTGAATTCCACCATAAGGTTTACGAAGCTTACCATCAATTGGCGGAACGTTATGAGGAGCGTATAAAAGTCATCAATGCGGCTCAGTCTTTTGATAAGGTGAAGGCAGAGGCAGAAGGTGTTTTAAAAAATTATCTTCCGTCAAAGTCTTAATGAGTTTGTTATAATGGGAATAAACACCCAACCAGGAGGGTTTTCCGATGAAAATGATCATTGCTGTTGTTCAAGACAAGGACAGTAATCGGTTAACGGATGCATTAGCGGAGAATGAATTCAAAACTACCAAATTGTCGACGACAGGTGGTTTCTTAAGAGAGGGAAACACGACATTCATGATCGGTTGTGATGATGAGGATGTGGATGGCGCCCTTGATATTATTAAAAAGAATTGCAGCCAGCGTGAACAGATGGTTGCTCCTATTTCTCCAATGGGAGGAAATGCAGACTCTTATATACCGAAGCCGGTGAAAGTAGAAGTTGGAGGAGCCACTGTCTTTGTACTGCCTGTTGAATCATTTTTCCATTTTTAACTAAGGAGCTTCGAAATGAAGATTAGTCAAGATATGCGGACGCAATTGGATGCTGGGCAAAAGCATTCTTCTAAACAGGCGCAAGGGAAGCCGAATTTCGATAGCCTTGTCCAGTCCCAAACCCGACAATTACAAGAAGCTCAATTGAATCAGCTGATGAAGACCATTACATCCCAGGGAGAACGAGTGGCGCGGTTTCGATCGTTTAAAGACCTTGCGAAGTATAAACGATTGATCAAGGACTTTGTGAAGGAGTCTGTTCAATATGGGATGAGTCTGAAGCATTCCCACAGCTGGAATCGCAATGGACAAACCCGTAAATTGACAATTGTTGAATCTGTAGATGAAAAGTTAGCAGAACTAACGGACGCTGTAATGGATCAAGAAAAAAGAACGATTGATTTGTTAGGGATCATTGGGGAGATCAAAGGTCTGCTTATCAATTTATATACGTAAGGACGGAATAGCTGTATGCAGACATGGAAGGATATGAAAGAAATTCAGCCTTTAGCAGGACAGATGCTTATGAACAGTTTTAAGAAAGACCGCATTTCTCACGCTTACCTATTTCAAGGGAATCGCGGAACGGGCAAGAAAGAAATGAGTTTATTATTTGCAAAAAGCATCTTTTGTAAAAACCGTGATGGAGCTGAACCTTGCCAAGAATGTAGAGACTGTAAGCGGATTGATTCAGGAAACCACCCAGATCTCCACTGGATCGAACCTGATGGACAGTCGATTAAAAAAGAACAAATTTTACACTTGCAGAAGGAATTCACCTACACAGGTATGGAGTCCAACCGCAAAGTTTATATCATCGTTGAT
The DNA here is from genome assembly GCF_000786645.1 of Halobacillus sp. BBL2006. GTDB lineage: Bacteria > Bacillota > Bacilli > Bacillales > Halobacillaceae > Halobacillus. The sequence continues at coordinate 745 of NZ_JRNX01000535.1, read as the reverse complement.
GCAGATCGGATGACGGTCAACGCATCCAATCGTCTCCTTAAGTTTTTAGAAGAGCCTAGTCAACAGACGACCGCGATGCTATTAACTGAAAGTGGGCAGACGATTTTGGATACGATCCGTTCAAGGTGCCAATTGCTCGCTTTTCAACCTCTGAACTCTAAACGTGTGGAAGAAAAGCTTATTCATGAAGGCGTTTCAGAATCCAACGCGAAAATATTGGCGGCGTTGACGAACAACCTGTCTGAAGCGCTTGAAATGAATGAAGATGAGTGGTTTGCTAATGTTCGAAAATTAGTGATACAATTAATTGAAGTGCTTCAAAATAAACCAAATGAAGGACTTTTATTTATCAACCATCAGTGGATGCCTCATTTTAAAGAACGAAAGCATTTGCAGCGAGGTCTTGATGTTTTGATGCTCTGGTTTCAGGATGTTATTAATCAATACTTGGACCGGGAAGATTCTATTGTATTTGTGACTGAGAGAGAGAAACTGGACCAGGCGACGATGAGATGGTCACGTCAAGCATCCGCTCAATGTTTGAGTTATATCCTTGAGGCGAAGCGAAAGATAAATCAAAATGTCCATCCTAATTTAGTGATGGAACAACTTACCCTTCAACTACAGAGGTGATGATTCAAGTGATCGAAGTTGTAGGTGTCCGATTTAAGCAAGCGGGGAAGATTTATTACTTTGATCCTGGCGATTTGAGAATGACGACGGAAGATTATGTCATTGTCGAGAC
>NZ_JRNX01000534.1 GCF_000786645.1 Halobacillus sp. BBL2006 | reverse complement strand
CAAGCCATATTTTCGTTCTGTCATGGCTGTACCTATGACTGATCATGAGCACTTTAATGGGATAGCCATTGTGCTCCATAAGGACCCTTATTTTTTCAGTTTCGAGTCATTTAAACTTATTCAGTCACTTGTTCAGCATTCCACGCTCGCTTTTGCCAATTCAATGCTTAGAGAAGAGTTGGAACAAACGATTATTACGGATTACTTAACTAAGCTGCATTCAAGAAACTATCTGGATGAATGCATAATAAAACATGTCCAAGAGGATCAGTCAGGTCATTTTATCTTGTTTGATATCGATAATTTCAAACAGATTAATGATACGTATGGGCATCAAAAGGGAGATGACGTTATTCGGCAAGTGGCTAGAGCCATTCAGGAACAGCTAGGTAACCTTGGGATAGCTGCACGCTGGGGAGGTGAGGAACTGGCCGTTTATCTCCCTTTCATTTCAAAAAAAGAAGCATATGACTTAGCTGATAAGATCCGTGAGCGAATTTCAATAGTTACAATACCTTCTGTTACGGTTTCTTGTGGGTTATCTTCCTGGAATGCGCCAGATCGTCCGGATGGAAAGCAGATTGTGGCACAAGCGGACCAGGCATTATATAGAGCGAAAGAATTTGGGAAGAATCGTCTAATTGTTGCCGGCGCTAAGTAATAGCTCGCTTTTCTCTTAACCTTAATAAACACACAGGCGTTTTTGATAATCTTCGTAAATAAAACCAATAACCAAATCACTGCCCTAATCTAAAATATCCCTCCACTCTAAAAGTGAAGGGATATTTTAGATTATAGATAAGGCTGGAGCGTTTCTGCAAATTTAGCCAGGTATTCTTCATCGACTTTATCAAATCGCCCCTTTGAAGGACTGTCAATGTCTAGAACTCCATAAGGTTGATCATTTTTGTAGATGGGAACAACGATTTCCGACTGGCTTGCTGCGTCACATGCGATATGTCCAGGGAAGGCGTGGACATCCTGAACTCGTTGGACTTTTCCTTCTTCAATAGCTGTTCCGCATACCCCTTTTCCTGCAGGGATGCGGACACATGCCGGCAATCCTTGAAACGGTCCAAGGACGAGCTGGTCTTCTTTCCATAAATAAAAGCCGACCCAATTGACGTCATCTAAAAATTGATTGAGCAGGGAAGAAGCGTTAGCAAGGTTAGCAATTTCGTCTTTCTCATCTTCAACGAGTGCTTTTAGTTGTTTGAGTAAAAGTTCATAGTTTTCTTGCTTGTTTCCTGTATAGAATTGAGATTGAAACATAAAAATTCCTCCTTTTGTATGGTTGTTTCGACAAAAAAACCACTGAATATGTCAGTATTTGATGCACGATTATGGCAGGATTCTCTTATAAGATATAGAATATCTCTTAGGGAGGGGGAAAAAGGATGAACCGACAGAATGCCACACGTCAAAAAGTGCTAGATGTTGCCTGCCGCCTTTTTTACAGTAAAGGATTTAATGGAACCTCCGTTAGGGACATCGCAAAAGAAGCGGGTGTCAACGTTTCTTTGATTTCCTATTACTTTAACAGTAAACAAGGGTTGTTTGAGTCTCTTGCTATCAGTTACTTTGAACCTTATTTAGATATTCTTGAAAATGAATATTATTCAGAGGTCGATGAACGCCTAGAATCTTTAGTGAGAAAAATTCTACATTATAAACAATCGAATTATCAACTTTCCTGTTTGCTGTATCGGGAGTTATCATTGAATACGGTGTTTGCCAGGGAAATGCTTGTAACCTATTTAGCCAAAGAAAATCACTTACTGACTCAGATTTTATTTCAAAAGTCGTCTCAAATAGAAGTGAATTTCCAGGAGAAATTATGTCTCCTGCAATTGAAGGGCTTATTGAATGCACCGTTCATGATGCCTCAAGAGTTTAAAGATCCTTTTATTACAGAAGCATCTATCAGCCACTTTGTCAGTGTGTACAGTGAATTAATGTCCAATTATAAGTCCGTACAAAAATTGGCTGCTAAGGCATAACGATTCTGGTATTTATCTTATCGAATCCTTGCTTTAAACCCGTAGACTTATGAGCGTCTGACCCATAGATTAATGGAATCCCCATAGCAGAAGCTTGCTCCGCAATGTTTGAAGGAGGGTAAGTTTCTTTGCAGTGGGGCTTTTGTGTGCCCGCTCCATTGTAATCAAGCTGAAGATTCGAGTCTTTGATTGATTCAAGTACTTCAAAAGCATACTCTTCCCAGTCTTCTGGGGGAGCGAACAAATCCTGGAATTTCTTCACAAGGGTCATGTGCCCAATTCGACGGGGTTTATAGGGACCAAGGTCTGCCTTGATCGATTTTCTTAGCGCTTTGAAATAGGCACGGTACAAAGCGTCGTTCCCACCAAGGTCATTCAAAGCAGCTTCATACATATCCGGACTAAAATCGATACAGTACCATTGCTGGTTTCCTTCAATAAAATGAACGGATAGAATGCTGTCATCTAATTGGGGCCCGAATTCATTTAAAAATCGCTCCGTTTCTTTTTCATATCCTGCGATGTAGTCCACTTCAAAGCCGATAAGCAACTCCAGGTTTTTTTGGTACTCTTCTTGAAGTTTCTTTAGTTCTGAAATATACCTTTCGACATCAGCCATGTTCATCCCGCTATCTTTTAAAGGGACAGGGTCGGTAAACGATTCAGGTAAAGGTGCGTGCTCTGTGAATGTCATGGTCTTATATCCTAAGTCTATAGCCTTTTCAATATAGAGTCGAAAAGAGTCTAAGGTCCCGTGCGGACAATAAGGAGTATGGATGTGCCCGTCTCTCATTAGTGGATTCTCCTTTCTTTGATAGAAATTATTGTCAATAAGTTAATTATTTTGAAATATTTTAGCCAAAATCGTTCTTTACATGATATCATTATATACAATTAATTATTAAAACGGGTCGTATACATATGTTGGACTTGGAACTGTAAGGAGGCTGTTTATGAAGTACGTCATTGGGGCTATTTTGCTATTGATTGCACTCTTCATCATAGGACTGATTTGGCGTAAAAAGGTTTATGATGAAGTCGATCGTCTCGAGAGTTGGAAGATGGACATCATGAATCGAAGAGTAACGGAAGAGTTGTCCAAGGTCAAGAGCTTGAATTTGTCAGGAGAAACACAGGAGAGGTTTGAGAAATGGCGCAGTCGCTGGGATCGAATATTAACCAAGGAGCTGCCGGCACTAGAAGAGGATTTATTTGATGCGGAAGAGGCAGCCGATAAGTACCAGTGGAAACGCGTGAAAAAAGTGTTGGCAGATACAGAGAAAAAACTTCTGAATATAGAGGAAGATATTCAGAAAATGTTCGAGGAGTTAGAAAACCTCTTGGACTCTGAGAAAAATAGCAGGATTGAGATCGAATCTTTGGAACCGGAATTGAAAGAACTATCAAAAACGCTAATTCACAGCCGTCATCAATTTGGCAAGGCGGTCTATGTTTTTGAGAAACGAGTCGAGGAATTGAAAGGGAAGTTGCAACAATATGAGCAGCTGACTGAACAAGGCAATTATCTTGAAGCCAATTCGCTTGTTCAATCGATACGTGATGAGCTTCTTATTTTGCAAGACGAGATTGCTTATTTCCCAGAGCGATATCGGAAGGCTCACTCCGAACTTCCTGATTTATTAAATGAATTGAAGAGTGGCATTGAAGAGATGGAGGGAGAGGGTTACCGCATCTCTCACCTCGACTATTATCCTGAAATTGAGAAATATGAAGAGATGTTGAAGGAAAGTGTAATAAAGCTGGAAAAAGCGGACCAATCAGATGTAGAGGAGCTTATTCTTGAAATCGAAACCAGCATTCAAGAGATGTATGAAGTCCTCGAAAATGAAGCCGTAGCTCATAATTATGTAGACAAACATTATAAACCCATTCAAGCTCAGCTGGATCGGTTATCTCAGGTTTTATCAGGGACAGAGAGGGAACTTGAAGAAACACAAACTGCTTATCAGTTAGACGATCAGGATGTGGAAGCTTATCGTGGGATCAAGTCATGGTACAACCAAATGAAAAATAAAGTATCGAGTGTCGACCATAAACGTCAGGATGGGAAAACGGCATATACTGAAATACGAGAGCAGCTGGAGCTAGTAAAGCAACAGCTTGATGAGATTCAGGAAAAGCACGAGCATTTCAATGAACGGATTCAGACACTTCGAAAAGATGAAGTTGAAGCTAAGACAAAGCTATCGAATATGGAGCAGTTATTACTTGATACACACCGTCGGTTGAAAAGGAGTAATATTCCAGGAATTCCAACTTCCATTTATGAAAATATGAAAACAGCGAGTGAGCAGATGGATGAAGCTTTTCAAAGTCTTGAGAAACAACCGCTGGATATGGTGGAAGTACATGCGAAGTTACAGGAGGCAGCCGCACTAACGGAAAACCTTCATGAACACGCGGAAAAGATTATGGAAAAAGCTTGTTATACAGAGCGTCTTATCCAGTATGGAAATCGGTATAAGAGTAAATATCCGATTCTTGCAGCAAGACTGCTTGAAGCAGAGAATGAATTCCGCTCCTATCATTATGAGGAAGCTCTTGAGATTGCTTCAGAAGCAATCAAAGAAGTTGATCCAGAAGCTCTTTCTCGAATTGAGGAAAAAGAACAAGTACTGGTTTAGGAAGTGGTTAGATGAAGAAGTGGATTTTGACCGGGCTGGGGGCAGCGACAGTACTCCTCTGGGGAACTGTTTTCGGTGTCTTTCTTTCTCAAGATACCCCTCAGAAGGCTGAAGAGCATAGCACGGCAAATATTTCTTCTGCACTGGAAAAGAACTT
>NZ_JRNX01000533.1 GCF_000786645.1 Halobacillus sp. BBL2006 | reverse complement strand
AATGAGTTGAAATCAGGATTCGGAAGCGAAGGTGAACCACGTTTCATTACCGGCGGTCCTCGTAACGTTTCTACAATCTTTAATAATATTAAAGCGCAGCCAAGCAATGTGAGCGAAGATGACCCTGGTGATATTGTTCAATATATCGCTGCGCACGATAATTTGACCCTGCATGATGTGATCGCCCAATCCATTAAAAAAGACCCGGCGACCCATGAGAAAGAAATTCAAAAGCGCATACGATTAGGGAATGCAATGATCATGATGAGTCAGGGCGTCTCATTCCTTCATGCAGGACAGGAGTATGGAAGGACAAAACAATGGTTAGGTGAAGGCGTACCTGAAGCTAAATCGACCTACATGGTCAATGAAAGCGGAGCACCATTTGAGAATCCTTATTTCATCCATGACTCATATGACTCATCGGATGCGATCAATCAATTTGATTGGGAGAAGGTGACTCAAAATGGTATTTATAAACAGACAATGGAATACACAAAAGGTTTGATCGCTCTAAGAAAATCAACGAACGCTTTCCGATTAGGTACAGAAGATTTGGTCAATAAGCATGTAAGCTTAATTAATGCACCTGAAATCAACCCGTCCGATCTAATCATTGCTTACAAAAATGTGTCCACAGATAAGACAGGCACCTATTATGTATTCATTAATGCTGACGATGAAAAACGTACCCTTACCTTGCAGGAAGACTTAAGGAAAGGAAAAGTAGTCGTTGATTCTGATGAAGCCGGAACGAAAAAGGTGAAAAAACCTTCAGGTTATGAGTTAGGTAAAAACGAACTTACCATCGATCCACTAACTACAGTGGTTATTAAAATGAAAAATAACTAGAAAATGCTTATCCCCTCCTCATGCTCGTGAGGAGGGGATTCTTTTAGCCGTTACATACCATGATGATATTACCGTCTGGATCCTTCAAGTGGAAAAAAGCAAGATCATCATAATTAATAATTTCAGATTCCACTTTGAAATCGTTATGATTTACAAACTCATAAGCCGATCGAATATCATCCGTGTGAAAATTAAAAAGAGGGTGAGGAGAAGGAATTACGATTTTATTTCCGATTGGCCCGGCATCTAAGAGAAGACCTGTATAATCGTTGATTTCCATATTGTAAATAGGGAGCTTTATGTTGTGTTCGTCATACTCTTGGCCTAGTAACTGACAATACCATTTAACAGATTGTTTTAAATCACTCACAGGCACAAATACAGTATTCAATTGATTTTTAATCGGACTTTTCATTACTACACTCCTTTAAAATTTCTTTCACCAACAGCATCCCATGGGCTTCCGCTTAATTTATAGCAATATATCCAAAAATCAGAACGATAAGGCTCAACCTCTTAGCTTAAATCCATTAAAATTTGTATTAGTTATACAGACACTCCCAAAAATTAGTACACTACTGTCTTCTATTTATTTTTAAAAATTCCTTCTCATATAAAAAGGAAAGATGAAAGGGTCAATATATGATGTGTGAACAATTTGTTTCACATTATATACTTAGTTCCTATGATAATTATCCTTATTATCTTAGTTATTTAATCTAATAAAGAGCAACAAGGATAAAATGCCCAATTCATACACTGTTAAAGTAAATCAAATGGGTCAATTCGGAAGGATTCTATAGTATGTATGAGAAATATATCCTACTAAAGGGAGCGAAGGATACTGTTTTTTTATTTGCGGAAAATTTCGGAAAATTGTATAATTCGGAACATGTGTTTATTTCAAATTCACATATTTATATTAGGGGAGGCTACTACATATGAAAAAGAGTTACTTAATTGGCATAATCCTTACAGTAATTATGCTTTTGGCAGCATGTTCTGGAGGGGAAGAAACAGGTGGTGAAACATCTAATTCAGATGGAGAGAACTCGTCATCTAACGGAGAGCAAGTCTTACGTCTAACGGAAGGCGCAGAAATCCCATCCATGGATTCCTCACTTACCATTGATGCAATCGCGTCGCAGTGGCTTGGTTCAACAAAAGACGGACTTTATCGACTTGGAAAAGATGGAGAGACAGAACCTGGCATTGCAAAAGACCATAAAGTGAGTGAAGATGGTCTAGTTTGGACATTCAATTTACGGGAAGGTGCTAAATGGTCTAATGGTGACGCTGTGACAGCTCACGATTTTGTATACGCTTGGCAGAGAGCAGTCGATCCTGAAATTGGTTCTGAATACGGTCCATATATGATGAATGGTGTTATTAAAAATGCAGAGGCCGTCTCTAAAGGAGAAAAAGAGCTTGATGAATTAGGAGTAAAAGCTGTGGATGACTACACATTTGAAGTCACACTTGAAAAACCAACTCCTTACTTTGAATCCATGACAGCGTTTGGAACATTTCTCCCCTTGAACCAAAAGTTTGTAGAGGAGCAGGGTGATGGTTATGCGATGGAATCAGATGCGTTGTTATCTAATGGACCTTTCGTCATGACAGAATGGAACCACGGTGAAGGCTGGACAGTAGAAAAGAATGAAGATTATTGGGATGCAGATCAAGTGAAACTAGATAAAATAAAAGTGAATGTCGTAAAAGATACAGCATCAGCAGTGAATCTGTATCAGACGGATGAAGTCGATGTCACGAACTTGTCTTCTGAATTCGTGGATGAATATCGCTCTTCTGAAGAGTTTCGTGTAGAAGAAGAACCTACTGTATTCTTTCTGAAAATGAATCAGGAAAATGAAATTTTGTCGAACTTGCATGCTCGTAAAGCAATTCAAATGGTTGTTGATCGTCAAAGCATGGTGGATGTTATTTTGAACAACGGATCATTACCGATCGGCGGGTACG
>NZ_JRNX01000532.1 GCF_000786645.1 Halobacillus sp. BBL2006 | reverse complement strand
CTGTATTCATCAGAAAAAGAACGCTCAGAAAATTTAATGATTGTTGATTTATTAAGAAATGACCTTGGGAGAGTAGCGGTCCCAGGATCTGTGAAAGTGCCTTGCTTGTTCGAAGTAGAAACGTATCCGACAGTTCATCAAATGACTTCTACCGTGCAGGGGAAATTAGAGGAAAACAACTCAATGCTGGAAATATTCCAGGCGCTTTTTCCTTGTGGATCAATTACAGGAGCCCCGAAAGTCAGGACAATGGAGTATATCCAAGAACTGGAACACTCCCCGAGAGAGGTCTATTGTGGTGCAATCGGTTATATGACGCCCTATAACGAAGCTGTATTCAATGTACCGATTCGCACGGTCATGATAGAACATGACTCTGGAAAAGCTGTTTATGGCACAGGGGGCGGAGTGACATGGGATTCTACTGCAAAAGGAGAATATGAGGAAATTCATACAAAAGCCCGACTTCTTTCCGAAAAAAGACCAAGCTTTAAGCTTTTAGAGACGATGAAGATTGAAGATGGGGAAATTCCATTGGTGGATCGTCATTTGAAGAGAGTCGCTCAATCCGCAAACTATTTTGATTATCCTCTTGACCCTCATCAGTTACGCGAGGAACTTGAAAAGATCGCTGCTGGATATAAGCAAGGACAGTTTAAATTGCGGATGATGGTCGATTCTTCAGGAAATCCCAGTTTTGAAGCAGTATCCATTGACCCGCCCAAGGAAGTAACTTGTTCACTCGCAAAATGGCCGATAGATGAGATGAACCCCTTCTTTTATCATAAAACGACTTATAGGGACATGTATCAGGAACATAACAATCCGGAGTCATTCTCAGTCTTGTTATGGAATTCAAGAGGGGAGTTGACGGAGTTCACATTTGCGAATCTCATAGTCAAAATGAATGGCAATTATTATACTCCTCCAGTGAAATCAGGCCTTTTAGCAGGTACCTTCAGAGAGCAACTGTTAGAAGAACGAGTCGTTAGGGAAAAAATTCTATACAAAAAAGATATCGAAGCATTCGAAGAAATTTGGATGGTAAACGGTGTGCGGGGATGGGTAAAAGTTACAATGGCTTCTGAAAATAATCATTGATCAAAGGGGGATGAAGATATGAAGCACGTCGTTTTCTATGATGCGCAGTGTCCGTTTTGTTTCCAGGTGAAAAGAATATTCCGTAAGTTTGACTGGCTGAATCAAGTGAAATGGGTGTCAGTTCAGGAAGTGGAGAAGGCGGGAAAGTATCCATACCTAGAAGGACGAAACACATTAGATGAGATTCATATGCTTACGAAAGAGGGAGAAATCAAGCAAGGTTTTGCTACGATTAGCCACTTATTACTTGTGCTTCCTCCCGTTTCCATCTTAGGCCTGATCTTGTATCTGCCCGGAATGAACCGTGTCGGCTCTCCTTTATATAGATGGTTCTCAAGTCATCGTTATCAGTGGTTCGGGCGTTATGATGTCCCTCGATATGCTTAAATGAGAGATCTCCAACAGGAGGTCTTTTTATTTTTTT
>NZ_JRNX01000531.1 GCF_000786645.1 Halobacillus sp. BBL2006 | reverse complement strand
AAGGTCGACGTCCCCTTTCTGAATACCGGGAAGTTCGATAATTACGTAAAAATAGTCTTTGCTTTTAAAAAGTTCGTATTTGGGGAAGTCCGTGTCTGAAGTCGTGGAGGGTGTTACTGAACGGGAAGCATCTCCTTGCTGAGTGTCATTTAGAAAGCCATCCATCATTTGTTTTCCGTAATTATCATTGAAAATGTTTTTCCAAAATTCCTGTCCATGAAACGACTGTGCAACTTCCATCCACTGTTTGAATTGCTTCGGGTCCATGTCCTCACCTCCACAGGAAGTTTTCACATAAACAAGGAACAGAGACATATATTTGGGTAGTAAAAGGGGGAATCGTTTTGGTTACACCTTCTATTGTCATTAATATTTTCAATTTCAAAATTAATTCCTTTGAAAATGCTTCGGCCGTCAATGTTGGTCAGAATATTTTAGCTGACTGGAACAATACCGATAAGAAAAACCAGGGGTTCGGGCAAAATTTCGGAGACAGCTCCGCTTTCATGGGGACAAAAAGTATGGTGGATGACCGCGATCTTATTGATACACCTACCTCCTACGAAAAAGAAGAGACAAAAAGGCTATGGGAAAGGAATCGCCTATGATGTTCGCTCCTTCGATTGTCAACATACTCGGATTTAAAGTTAATGTGTTAGAACGCTCTTCGTTTATCAGTTATGCTGCAGTACAGCAAGCAGATATTTTCCTGTCAACAAAGCGAAATCAGGGCTTTGGTGATCAGAACGGAGATCTATCTCCGGTCAATGTACCCATCAACTTTGTCGCCGATCCAGATGTGGTGGATTCAAACTCGATTAAAAATAGTGTCATTTAATTTTTTCCTCAGCAGCGCCTCATGCGTTCTGAGGATTTTTTATTACACCCACCTCCAACTACATAAAAAATGCTTTCTACAGACAACCTATATTTACTGATATGAACGGAGGAATGGATATGAAGCATCGAAAAAATCTTTTATGTGCAGTCATTATTCTCTTAGTATTTGTTATACCAATTCATTCTTCCCTTGCTAAAAATGAAAAGCATTCCCGCTTTTTTTATGAGGAAAAAGGGGAAGCCATATGGGAAATTCCAACTTCACGAAAAGTCGTCGCCATCACGTTTGATGACGGCCCCAGTTCCGAATACACCCCGCGAATTTTAAGCTTGCTGGATAAATATAAAGCAAAAGCGACGTTCTTTGTGGTAGGCTCGAGAGTTGTAGAAAACCCAGAGATTGTGAAAAACATCGTTTCTTCGGGCCATGAACTTGCAAATCATACGTATTCTCATCCAAATTTCAACGGTCTGCCACCAGAGAAAATGAAGGAAGAAATGGACAAAACGTATCAGTCGATTAAAGAGATCGCCCACACAAGGCCGAAGCTCTTCCGGCCTCCGGGAGGCTATTACAACGATCCTATCGTCGAAACGGCGAATGACCAAGGATACACAGTCGTCTTATGGTCCTGGCATCAAGATACCTTTGATTGGCGTAACCCTGGAGTAAACAGTATCGTAAATAAAGTCCTCAGAAAAACACGAAATGGGGATATCATCCTTTTTCATGATTTTGGCGGTGACCGTACTCAGACCATTCAAGCGCTCGAGCAAATCTTACCTGAACTTAAAAAGCGAGGATATGAATTCATAACCGTGTCTGAACTCGTACAGTTGAGCCCTAAATACCGGATATTAAATCGCCTTGATCCCATATAAAGGTCAGAGAATACTGACCTTTTCTGTGACCTGGTAATTCTTTCCCCACTTCACGCTTTAGTTGGGCTCAAATGGGTAGCTTCGCTGACCTTTGTTTTCATCCAAAAAGGTGGACTCATTTCTTTTGATTAAAACAGATGACGCTCAAAGTACTAAAATTTGTACTAAGATTCTTTTCAAAGGGATATTTATCCTCTCCACTTGTTAGACGCCGAACGTTCCCCCCCCCCCTATTA
>NZ_JRNX01000530.1 GCF_000786645.1 Halobacillus sp. BBL2006 | reverse complement strand
ACCCCCTCAGGTTATTCCATATATTGGATGACCTGAGGGGGTTAATTTTTACATTAATTTAGTCTTCTACTCTTCTTTTAAAGAAGCGAGTGATCTTATTGGATAAATCATCGAAGTACGTGTAGACGACTGGGATCAATACTAAGGTGAAGAAACTTGAAACCGTCAAGCCGAAGATAATCGTCACAGCAAGCGGCTGCTGAGCTTCTGCTCCTCTACCGATTCCTATCGCAAGAGGCACCATCCCAAGTATTGTCGTTAGAGTCGTCATTAATATAGGACGAAGACGGTTCGGGCCTGCTTCTAAAATTGCCTCATATCGATCATAAGATTTTCGCCTTAAAATATTGATGTAATCAACAAGAACAATAGCGTTGTTCACGACAATCCCTGCAAGCATGATAATCCCCACAAAGGCAGGAAGACTGAACGGCAGACCTGTGATGAAGAGTCCACCCGTAATACCGATGATTGTGGCTGGAAGTGAAAACATGATGATGAACGGGAATAAGAAATTCTCAAATTGGATCGCCATAACAGCATAAACAAGAAATATGGAGAAAATCAAAGCCAATGATAAATCACCAAATGCATCCTGCATATCTTGGGCTTGTCCGCCAATTTCATAGGAGTATCCATCTGGGAAATTGAGGCTCTCGAGCTCTGCACGAACTTCCTCCGTTGCCGTACCTAAGTCGATACCCACGACTTCTGCTTCCACATTTACTTGCGGCTGCTGATCTTGACGTAAAAGCGAGACAGGACCTTGGACTTGGTCAAGATTCGCTATTGTTGCAAGTGGAATGAGACTTCCGCCTGGAGTTTGAACAGACATCCCTTCTAAGTCAGAAATTGTTTGACGTTCATCTTCCGGGAAAATTAAGCGGACATCCAACTCATCGCCACCGCTGCGATAACGAGTTGCAATTTGCCCATTAAAAGCGAGCTGTACCTGCCCGATTACTTGCTGATATGTGAGACCGTATTGAGCGGCTTTTTCACGATTGACATCGATTTGCATTTCCGGCCTTCCTTCATCAGTGGAAGATGTGGCATTGCTTACTCCATCAATATCATTCATGACATAAGCGACTTGATCGGCAAGCTGATCAAGAACTTCGTACTCTGTTCCATTCAATTGAACTTGAAGAGGAGCACCTGTACCTAACCCTGCATCCAATTCACTGACTTGAATTTCCGCACCTGGTAGGTCAGCAAGGGATTCATCGATTTCTTTCATCGCCTGTTGTGTCCGGATTTCCCGGTCACCTGGGTCTACGAGCTGGATCGTATAATTCGCAAAATCAGAAGAAGTGTTTCCGATTCCTCCCCCAAAGCCCCCGCCACCAATAGAAAGATAGCTGACTTCAATGATGTCACTAAATTCTTCAATCCGCTCATCCACTTTGTTGGTGAATGCCTCGGTTTCTTCCATCGATGTTCCCTCAGGCATATTTACATCGATTTGAATTTGTCCCTGATCAGATGGAGGGATAAATTCTGTTCCGATGAGAGGAATGAGCGCCACACTACCTCCAATTAAAGCCAGAGTGATGGCAATCGTTGTTTTTCTAAACTTCAACACCCATCTTAGCGCAGCACGGTAAACGTCATTAACTTTATCCATAAAACGATCAAACCAGTACCTGCGTCCATTTTCTTTCAAAGACTTGGTCAATAGTTTGGAAGAAAGCATAGGAATGAGTGTAATGGAAACTGCCAGAGAGGCAATCAACGCGAACATGATCGTCAGCGCCAATGGTGTGAAAAGCTCCGATGCAATTCCTTCTACAAATATGATTGGTACAAAAACAACTAGAGTTGTAGTAGCAGATGCTATGACAGCTGGGGCAAGCTCTGAAGCCCCCTTCTTCGCCGATTCTGTCATGGAGTATCCTTGCTGGCGATAACTTACGATGTTTTCCAGTATGACGATTGAACTGTCGACCATCATACCAATTCCAAGCGCAAGTCCCCCCATCGTGAGCACATTCAGCGTCTCCCCTGTAAAGTACATGAGTGTGAACGTGGAAATGATGGCAATTGGAATGGAAAGTCCGATGACGAGTGTTGCGCGCACACTTTTTAGGAACAATAGAAGCACAAGAACTGAGAAGATTCCACCTAGAATAATATTCAGCACGACACTGTTAATCGAGATTTTTATAAATTCAGAGGTATCGAGAACGATCTCTGTCCCTACTCCTTCAGGTAAATCACCTTTAACTTCGCTAAGCGCCTCACGAACCTGGTTCGATGTTTCTACAGTATTGGCATCCGTTTTTTTAAGAATAGATAAGACTACCGAGGATGATCCATTCACTTTCGAAATCGTATTCGCATTATTCTGTACTTCTTTCACTTCAGCGATCTGATCGAGCGTAACCTTGGCCCCTGACTGGGATTGGATAATGGTATCTCTCACATCTTCAATTGATCCGAATTCACCTTCTACCCGTATTTGTAAATCTTTTTGCCCTTTACTAATCGATCCGGCAGATGCCGATTGGTTGGAAGCGCTCAAGGTTTGGACAATCGTCTGAGAATCAAGACCGTACTGAGACATTTGTGCACGATCGACAAGGACCTGGACTTCCCGTATCTTCCCACCTTCAATACTGACAGAGGCTACCCCTTCCTGCCTTTCCAAAAAAGGAACAAGACGGCTTTCCGCTACCTCCTGCAATTTCTCTGGTGTATCGCCTGAAAGTCCTACAGTCATAATCGGAAGCTGCTGCGGGTCAAAACGTAACACGTTCGGTTCGCCTGCTCCGTCTGGCAGCAGTCCTCTCACCTGATCGACATTTTCACGGACTTGCAACAGCGTACTATCTAAATTCACGCCTGTATTAAATTGCATTAAAACAAGAGAAGATCCAGCCTGCGATTGAGACTGGAGGACTTCTAACCCTTCAATTGAGCTCACTGAGGATTCCAATGGTCGGCTGACAAGTTTTTCCACTTCCTGGGGTGCTGCTCCTTCATAAGGAGTGGAGACGACAGCAATTGGCAGCTCAATTTCTGGATAAAGGTCAATCGTCAAATTTCGCAAAGAAACAAATCCTAAAGCAAGAATGGCCGCTACAACCATAATTACTCCAACAGGACGCTTCACTGAGAGATTAACAAGCTTCACTTAAGCGTCCTCCTTCATGATAGTAACCTTACCACCATCTGAAAGAGTCAATTGTCCAGTCGTGATGACCTGGGCATCAGCAGGGAGATCTCCGTCGATAGCTGTACGATCTGTCTGTGACTCTATGATTTCCACATCAACTCTTACAGCTTTCTTATCAACCACATGATACACATACGCTTCATTTGCATCCTCAACGACAGCGTCTGTAGGGACGATCCATGTATTTTCGACTACAATTTCCGGAAGTAGAAAAGTGGCCATCATCCCTGGTTTGATTTTCTCTTCTCCATTATCTACGGTCGCCTCGACAGGATATAAGCCCGTATCATCGGGTACTGACGAAACGTATTGAATAGTGGATGAGACCGTTTGGTTAATCGAATCAATTTCAACTTCAAGCTCTTCACCTTTTTCAAATAAAGGCAGTTGCTCTGCCGTTATCGAAGCCGTAACTGTCATAGGGTTAAGTCCTACAACTGTTGCAAAAGGCTGTTGATTCGTCACGAAATCTCCTTCGCTTGCACTTAGTGACGAAACCTCTCCGGATGTCGGAGCCGTAACCGCTTCATTTGCGGTTTGCTCTTTAGCTTGGTTCAGTTGTACGGTTGCTTGCTCTACTTGCAGTTCCGCTTGATCGACTCCAACTTTTGCCTGCTCCAACTGTTGCTCAGCCTGATTGAGTTGAGCCTCTGCTTGAGCGACAGCGGAAGTGGATTGAGGCTGTTGGCCTTTCAATTGCTGATATTGGGCTTTGGCCTGATCCGCACGGCTTTGTGCCTGCTGATAGAGTGCCTCTGGAACCGAGCCTTCATCGACGAGTTTTTTGGTCTGATCCGCTAATTGCTGCGCTTGTTCGTATTGGGCATGCGCCGCTTCAATCGCTTGTGAGCTCTGACTTTTTTCTGACTGAGCAGCATCTTTTGCAAGATTCACCTGTTCTTCAGCATTCTCGACTCCAAGTTCAGCTTGCTCCTTCGTGATTTGAGCATTCTCCAGCTGTTTCTCAGCTTGACGTACAGCCAGTTGTTGCAGTTCAACTTGACTCTCTCCATTACCAGGGTCTACTACGCCGATGGTTTCTCCTTCTTTTACTCGATCTCCTTTTTCAACGTTTAAGGTTACAAGTTCCCCCGGCGTTCTGGCTATTACTGGAGAAGAGTCAGCAGTCGATGCTCGTCCAGCAATTTCCCGATCTATGACAAAGTCATCTTTCACCACTTTTTCTACCTCTACAGGTGTCACTCTCTCTTTTTTCACTTCGTCCGTATCATCACCAGAACAGGCGGCTAGAAGCAAAACCACCAACAACAGCAGCATGGAAATTCTTTTCATGCAAGACTTCCTCCCCTTTTATGTAAAAAAAACGCTTTCTATGTGTGGGAATTGTTCACTTTCCTTTACAAGATAGTTTCCCCTGTCAAGCGAGTTCAATTCTTTATCTATAGCGATTTTAACGCTCTGACCAAGTAGTCATAATTATGAATAATGTTACTAAAGTGAGAATTGTAATGCAACTTGTAGACGTCTGACTGAAATGACAAAATTGTGTCGGTTCTATTAAGTGTGAAATCGCCTTGCTCAGCCCTGTCTAGCTTAAGAACAATTGTGCAGTGAAGTGAATCTTTTCACGCAACTGTTGGACTTAAGACCACGAGGGACTATACACCAAAACTCGACCTGAACTGGTGGGGGTAGAGGAAAAAGGGAGAACAATGAGAACTTATGTAAAACGATCGTACAGAAGCGAGGGGAAATACCGCTAGTCGCTAGTAGCTTTAATCGGACATTTTTAACATGGAAGTGACCTGTAGAGGCTCTATATACACATGCAAAAATCTTGTTGCCAGCCTGTACCAACAAAAAACCGGACCCGTGATTGGGTCCGGTACTCTCTTACTGCAGGGTATTTCCGAGCTGAGCAACGATCAAGTCTAATTTCTTCACCTTCGGAAGCTCGTATCCGCGGAAGCGCTCTTCAAAATGTGCGAATACAGGTTCTAAGGCCTCATCATTCATAAGTTCCCCATAAGTCTTGAAAGCATGTTGGTACTGTCCAATATACCGCTTCATTTTTTTCTCAAACCCGGACAGATGATAAGTAGAGGAGAAATCGAAAGCTTTGACGATATCACCATCATAAGTAGGGAATTCCGGATTGATCGTGTGGAGCATGGAAGCCGCTAATGGAAACTGCATAGTCGGATTTCCTTTATGGTTCTTGACTTCATACAGGCTTTTCGTAATTTGGACGATATTCGGGCGCTCATATCCTCGTTGTTCTTCCATCAACTTGAAGTAATAGGATTCAAATTCTTTCGTCAAGCTCGGATTATCCAACCTGAAGAAATGTCGGAAAACAAATTGATAAAGGGTGTCATCGGGTACGTACGTATCCTTGTATACTGTGTGAAGATACACATATACATCTAATTTTTCTTGTGGGATACTGTTGATCACTCTCTCATAATCTCCTAATAATAAATCTTTCAAATCACTAGCCGTTCTGTATTTCATCATTAATCACCTCTATTCGCTTATTCCACGCACTAAAAACTAGGAAACTCCAAATTGTAAAGTTTTTATGAATCTTGTCTTACTCTTATTCTACATAAGGCGGAGGTATTTTCCAACAGATTTCAAAAAGCTGCACTAAGTAATTCTTAGTCCAGCTTTTCGATTCACATTTCATTCATTTATTCCGATAGAAAAAAAGAGGAATCTTGTAGACGTAAAAAAGGATAAATAGACTAGGAGCAGGCTGTTCTGTGCCTGTCTCGACGAGAAAGCAGGAGTGATTCATGAAGGCAAAAACTTTTTCGATCATAGGATTTTTCGTGTTCTTTATCGGTATGGCATTGTTTTTATTAGATTTCTTATCACCTCTTAAGTTTTTGGTGCCTATATTTACGATCGGCGGTATATGCATCGTTATCATTGCTACTTTCTTAACTTTTCCTAAACAAAAATAATAGCCGCTCAAATCAGCGGCTTTAACGTTTAGTCTTATTCATTCCCGTTGTTCTTGTTATCTTGACCATTATCCATCGTATCATCATTGGTCATATCTTCTTCCGTCGCGTCATTCTCACCATCAGTCATATCTTCTTGATCCTGGTTGTCTTCACCATTCATATCTTCTTCTGTTTCATTTTCGTCCATATTATTTTCTTCCATGTTCCCTTCGCCATTTTCTTCCTCTTCATTCATGTTTTCTTCTGTATCGTTTCCTTCCTCCATCTGCTCATCTTCCGTAGCACAAGCTCCCAGAATAGAGAATGTTAAAAGAGCGATTAAAAGTTTTAAAGGCAATGTTTTCATTTGTCTTTCCTCCTTTTTGGTGATTACACCAGGTATTTTTCCCATAGGTTAACGTTTCATACCAAATTATGGTGGAGGAAAACGCCAGCAGGTTGCACCTAAGAAAAAGCAGAGGATTCAGAACCTTATGACCATCATGATGTTGCTAAGTTATTCAATTTGCCTAAGGTTCTCATTTTCCTGGATAATGAAAAACACTCCGGTATTCCCCCGGAGTGTTGAAGATTATTTATCTAAATTCATCATTAATGGAGCGCGCAAGGAAAGTAGCGAACTGTTCCCTTGTAATTCTTTGATCAGGTCCAAATTCTGTCTCACTTACACCTTTTGTAATTCCTGCGGCATAAAGTTTTTCAACAGCGTCTTGATACCAGTCTCCATCTTTCACATCAACGAAGGGCTCTGTTTCCGATGCCTCAGGGAACTGATAGACCCTTTGCAGGAGGACAGCCATTTCTCTTCTTTTCAGATAAGAATCTAAGTTGAAACGGTTATTGTTATCCCCTTTAAAAATCCCTTCATCCGCTAACGCAGCAACTTCGTCATAAAAATCACTGCTCTTTGGAACATCAACAAAACCTGGGTCTGGGCGATTAGCCAAGGAGATATTCTCTGCACGTACCAGGAATAATGCGGTGTTCTTACGTTTCAAAGGATCTTTGTAACCGAACTCATCTTCACTATAGCCTTTAAGGATGTTCATATCATAGAGATATTCAATGGCTTCAACAGAATAATTATCTGTAGGTAAATCTTTAAACTTATTGCGAAGATAAGCAGATGCCACATATCCTTCTATTCCATTTTCCAGCTGGACCGGATAAAAAACAAACTGGTTTTGGATACCTGAAGTCTCATATTGAGCAGGGCCAGTTACAGTTGCTAGCTGTCCTTCTTTCAACGTCCCCACTTTCTGCGCTTTTGTAGAAGGTTCTTTTCGAATGTTCAAGTCCACTGTTGAACCGATCGTTTGACCTTCTTTGAGAAGATGTTTCGTCTTTGTAAATGGTAATAAGAAATGATACTGATCTTTTTTGAACTCGATATTCTGATCACTTTCTGAATCATACTCAAAATCTTCAGCATCGAATTTTAATTCAGTAAGATCGTATCCGACGGACTGATTAATACTTGCAAAGATTTTTTCTTGATATGCTTCCTCAT
Source organism: Halobacillus sp. BBL2006 (assembly GCF_000786645.1). Lineage (GTDB taxonomy): Bacteria > Bacillota > Bacilli > Bacillales > Halobacillaceae > Halobacillus. The sequence goes on along the minus strand of NZ_JRNX01000530.1, from coordinate 2,522 downwards.
TTTTATCGCCAGTGGATTGTTTTACGGGACTGTTAATTGGCTTTGTTCCATTGTAAGCTAAAATAGCAAAGTACCAATGCTCGATAACATTACGATCGGCACCATTAATGACAGGCAAATCGTTTCGTTCGAAATTATCGCTGAGGATTTTGACACCTGCCTCTATGTTATAAGAAATATCATTTTTCAATTTTTCCTGATTGAAAGAAGGCTGGTTGGTCAACTGCATAATTCCGATACCACCATCAACGGAAGTCAGTGGGTCGCCATTTTCATCGAACTGTTTCCAGCCGCTTTCTTGTTCTGCAATAGCCTTCACAATCTCAGCTGGAACATCATATTTGATCGCCGCTTCGGTTAATAAACAGTTCGTCATCTGATAATCAGGGTTTTCCCCTGTCTTTACCTCGTAATTACATTCTTGTTCAACATTTTCTTCAGCCTGTACATATGTACTTGAAAAAACAGCGATGGAGCTCAACACAGTCATCGCAGCCGCTGTCTTTAGTACTTTACCTATAGTAATGATGTTACAACTCTCCCTTTAATAGATTGATAGATTCGAACTAGTCCGTCTAGAATTGTACCATAATATTCCTTATTCACCAATCTGCATTAAAAAACCCGGCTTGGTAAGCCGGGTTTAGATTTTATTTTAATGCAAACATGATTTCCGCTTCACACGCAACTTCTCCGTCAACAGTAGCTTTTGCTTTCCCTTTCCCCATTGGTCCCTTGAGACGAACGATTTCGACTTCCAGCTTCAACCGATCACCTGGTTTAACCTGACGTTTAAAGCGGCATTTGTCGATACCTGCGAAAAAGGCTAGCTTGCCCTGGTTTTCTTCTTTCTTCAGCATGGCCACCGCCCCGATTTGAGCAAGTGCTTCTGTGATTAAAACACCTGGCATAACTGGGTAATCTGGAAAGTGACCCTGAAAGAATGGTTCGTTCACTGTAACATTTTTATACCCGACAGCGCGCTCGCCTTCCACGACCTCTTCTACTTGGTCGATAAGAAGAAACGGATAGCGATGCGGAATGATTTTTTTGATTTCTTCGATATCTAACATAATTTGGCTCCTTTCGCACATACTACCCTTATTATAAAGGGCGATAAGACATTCGACAAAGTTTATTTAAAAGAATGTCGCTATGCTTACTATTTGTATAAGGAGGTAAAAACTATGCTTTGGACTATTTTGATTGTCTTGTTAGTATTATGGCTGCTTGGTGTTATTGGAGGAATTGCCGGGAACCTTATTCATTTATTGCTTGTCATTGCACTAATTGTACTTATCGTGCGACTTGTTCAAGGGCGTTCGCGTTAGTCCGTACTCAACCCTATAAAAAAAGTCAGCTTCGGCTTCAAAATGCCAAGGCTGACTTTTTTACGAATTAAGAAGAACGTGTATATTCTTTTGTCGATTGCGACATGAATGTCTGCTCCGAGCTTCCTGCTATCTTTGTATGCCTCATTTCCTTTACAGGGGCACTTGGGCATAGCCAAAAAGTAAACCATGACCCTTCCTTAATGATTGGATCTAAATCAAACATATCGAATTCACAATACGCTGAGATTTCTTTAAGCTCCTTTTTGTTAGGTAAAGAGAATAGATTTGAATGGGCAACAAAGAAACTGTTGAAGGCTGAAGAAAATGCTTCTCCGTGCTCCGTGTCATTGATGGGGGTGATCACGGAAACCAGACCTCTCCGCCTGACGTACTGATGGATATGATTCAAAAGCTGGTGACGATCATCCGGATGGATATAATGGAAAATGTTATGAAGAAGAACGAGATCGGCCTTTTCGTCTCCCTCCGGTTTCCACTCACTTATGTCCCCGACCTTATATTCGATGTTTGGAAAGCTGTCTGAAAGCGTTCTGGCACGCTCGATTACTTTATGATTAAGGTCGACACCTATCATACTTATATTAGGGAATTCTAAAGCGAGCTTTCTCAAATACCCTCCATGCCCGCAGCCTAGATCAACGATTGTATCAACGTTGCGATCGCGAACCATTTTTTTAATCTTTTTAATGGCGAAATGTTCAAGGAGTGCTGAAGTCTCAGCCACTACTTCTCCATGTAACTCATGATCAAATATCGCCCGTTCCTGAGATTTCATGATGTCAGGGTACTTCAGCATCGTCGGAATGTGGAGTTCCATGATTTCTTTTAATAGAGCTTTTACTCCCGGCGAGTCATCTTCCCCCATTAAAGATGCACAGCGTCTTTTAGAAGTGCGATACCTGTCATTCGGACGTTTCTTCAAATGCTTGACAGCGACTCCTACCTTCACCCATGAAGCGAGTAAATCAAACGGATAACCTGTTTTTTCACTTACCGCTTCCACAGTTCTCGCAGTTTTAAATTCATTGAACAAGTCCAATTCAGATCCTACATAGGCATGCCAGTTGGGAAGGAAAGACTCATTCTTTTTCATCCACTTTCTCGCCTGCATAGCTGTTACCCATTCATTCATTTGACCCATCCTTTCTATATCTTGCCTTCCATGGA
>NZ_JRNX01000529.1 GCF_000786645.1 Halobacillus sp. BBL2006 | reverse complement strand
ATTTACGTATTTCGTCTACACCACTTACAGGACCGTCGCTTCCAGGAATGACAGGAATGTCTGCATCCACCGCCTGGTCCCTTGCCTTCACTTTGTCTCCAAACATATTCAGGTGTTCACTCGTCGGTCCGATGAATGTAATGCCTTCCTCTTCACATCGACGCGCAAATTGGATGTTTTCAGATAAAAATCCGTAACCAGGGTGAATAGCATCTACCCCCACGCTCTTGGCGATTTCAATAATGCCCTCGATGTCAAGGTAAGCGTCTATCGGTTTCTTTCCTTCACCGACTAAGTAGGCTTCATCTGCTTTGTATCGATGGTAGGAGCCTGTGTCTTCCTGGGAATATACCGCCACTGTGCGAATATTCAATTCTGTACAGGCACGAAATACTCGTATAGCGATTTCCCCACGGTTTGCAACTAATACTTTATTAATGTGCTTTAGTTCTGCCACGATCTCACTCCTCGATTTTTCATATAAGATTGTTTTGGTGGTGCTTTGTCTAAGGGCACCTCTTCACCTTCTTCTTCTTTGATTTTAACGGTTCGGGCAATGTTGTTTAGGATCCCGAGGGCAGCCATTAAAATCAACAGGGATGAACCACCATAGCTGACGAAAGGAAGGGTAACCCCAGTAATAGGTAATAAACCGCTCATTGCCCCTAAATTGATCATAGCCTGAAGAGCGATCATCGACGAAATTCCTATAGCAAGAAGAGCACCGAATGCGTCCCGGCATTTGGACGATATGTACAGTCCTCTTAAGACAATCAGTGCCAGCAGACCGATTGTGATCGCAACACCTATGAAACCTAATTCTTCAGCAATAACGGCCATGATAAAGTCTGTGTGAGGCTCAGGTAAATAACCTAGTTTTTGAACACCTTGACCAATGCCTTCACCAAATAAACCTCCTGTTCCAATTGCTACATAAGATTGGATTAAATGGTAGCCATCTTGATCTGGAGATTCAAAGGGCTGATAAGCGCCTGAAAATCGTTCTAACCTCTCATCAGTAACCATCTGAGTACTACCAATTAAAATAAGAGCCACGGTAACAACGACTAAAAGCAGAATATGCTTCCAATGGATACCTGACGTCATTATCAAAACACTTGCGATGAGGCCAATGATGGCAGCGGAACCGATATCCGGCTGCAATACGATCATTGCAAGTATTAAAGATGTCAGGATCAAAGGCGGCACGACCGCTTTAGTGAAATCACCAATATACCTCTGCTTCTTGGCATATACGGAAGATAAGTAAATAATCAAGCCAATCTTTACGAATTCCGCGGGCTGAAAGTTCATGAAACCAAGGTTGTACCAGGAAACCGCATTATTGACCTCTGTACCAAACACAAAAAGTCCCGCTAAAAGAGTTACCATAAGGAGCACACTCAATTTCGCTAATCGCTGCCAGTGTCTATAAGGTACTAAAGAAGTACCTATCATTAGGATCAACCCTAACAAAAACCACTGAATCTGCTTCATTAAGAAATGATCACTGGAAACACCAAAGCGCACTGGCCCATAAACCATACTCGCACTGTAAATCATGACTGTACCGAATGCTATAAGAGCAATAGGGGCAAATAGCAGGCTAAAGTCGTAACTCTTCAAATGTCTTTTCATTTTTATTCATCCCTACTTTATATATTTGTTCTCTTTCCAATCGCAAAATTCCTGCTAATCTGACAATTAGGCATCGAAATTTGCGAAAGCGCTTTAATATAAAAAAACTCAAATCACAACAGAGGTCGTCGTAATTTGAGTAGCTTGTCCTTTATGAGTTTTGTGCTGCCTCATGCAAGACGTTCAATTGTTGTTCTAAGTTATCAAGGATTTGCTTACCTTCTTCATCGCTGATTAAGTTCAAGCGAACCGCAAAATGTATCTCGCGTGATAAACCGAACATTTGTGTATCTAAAACTTCTTCATAAAGTGGACACTGAGGCATAGTCAAGTTGTCCATCTGTACTTTTATTAACTTCAATATTTTATCAGCGTCAGCTTTTAGAAGGGCATAGGCTTTTTCACGATGATCCACAGCCACATCAGACAACATCAAAATCCCCTCCATTTACAGTCTCTCTTCTAATAATATTATCGCTTACCACTGAAAATTGCAACAGAGGATCTCGCATTGAATTAAAAAATAGAGAGGTCATATCGGTTCGATAAAAGTTCTAATAATTTCAATCCTACGACACTGTTTCCCTTCTCATCCAGGCTTGGTCCGTAAACCGCTATCCCACCAAATCCGTTCAGGGATGCCAATACTGACCCTGATACTCCACTTTTAGCAGGAATGCCGACTTGAATAGCGAAAGAGCCTGAAGCATCATACATTCCACAAGTGACCATAAACGTTTTGCAAATTCTTGCTAAGTGTTTAGGGATGATCCTTCGTCCGGAGTTCAAATCCCTTCCTCCATTAGCAAATAAGGCACCGATTTTTGCTAACTGGCACACGTTCAGCTCAATCGCACACTGTTTAGTATAAGCATCGAGGGTTTCTTCTACACTTCCTGTTACAATCTGATGCTGCTTCATATAGAAAAGAAGCGATCGATTCAGAAAAGCTGATTCGAATTCAGATTCAGCCACTTCACGGTCATAGCTGATGGAATGATCGTCTGTCATTTCGTGAATGAATGTAAGTAGCCTCCCCACTTTTTCATCAGGGGTGTCCCCGTGGATCATATTCGTAACTGCAAGTGCCCCTGCATTAATCATTGGATTTAGAGGCTTTGAAGGACGCTGCTCTAAACGGTATATCGAATGGAAAGGATCCCCTGTAGGTTCCATGCCCACTCGATCGAATACATATTCCTCTCCATTGTCCATCAATGCTAATGCAAGTGAAATGACTTTTGAAATACTTTGTAAAGTGAACGTCGCTTCTACTTCTCCCGCTTCAATTGTTTCGCCATCGATATAGTGAATAGCAACGGCCAAGTCCTCTGGATTTTGTCTTGCTAATGCAGGGATATAATTAGCAACATGGCCATCGTATGCATAGGGGCGGACATTGTCTAACCACTCATTGAGTATGTCTGTTGTTATATCTTTTTTCATTGTTCGAACCTCCTTAATGAAATCGAATTCAATTTTTGCTATGATTTGTATGGATGATTTTTTGGAAAGGTGGCATGAGCCATGATTGTGCAAATTGCAGGAAATGTTAAGTTCCCGATCACGCTAGATCCGACAGTCTGGATCTTTGACGACCGTAAGCTTACGTTTAAAGAAGTCTTCAATCCTGAAGAAATACAAGAATCCGCAGAAGAAGAAGACGAACTAAAGAGAAAGTCACTCCGTTTTGATAGAGAAGTTTATCAGCAGAAATTAAATCCACCTGTCAACAAAAGTATCAACCGGTTTGAGAAACAACGTATCATGAAAGGTACTTTTCTTATGCCACTAAAACCTTTCCTTCATACAAGCGAGCCTGAGGCAAGTGTTAAGGAAGCGTCACTCGTCACCGATGAAGGCGAGCATACTATTCAGGCGGATGCATTAGCTGAAGCACTCCTTCTCTTTGCAGAAGACGGTAAACCACTGAAAGAGACTGGTCCTGTCCACTTATATTTCAAGGATGGCTCCAATCGATCAAATCCCATAAAAGGGATTAAAAAAATCATACTGAAGTAGCAAATGAGGACGGCTTTTATAGCTGTCCTTTTTTATTTTTCTGCTCTGTTTAAAGGTGTTAATAAATCCTATTTTTAACTAAGAAGAACCTGAGTATATTATTCGTCACCTGGCACACGCTATAAAAAAAAGTGGTGGTTTGATGAAAAAATTATTTTGGTTAACTTTACTCATCGCCTTAGCGGCTTGCCAGCAATCAGATGAAGAATCTCTACTAAAAGAACGCCAAGGCGACTCAGAAATGAAATACGTCACAAATTCTGATCCAGTTAAAAGACAGAAAATGACAAGCCAACAAGCGGCAAGGCATCTATCTAAACTTGCAGTTGAAGTACCCGATGTCCATGATGCAACCGCTCTTGTACTCGGTGACTATGTAGCGGTCGGAATAGATGTTGATAAGGATTTAGATCGCTCCCGAGTAGGTGTCATCAAATACTCCGTTGCCGAAGCGATCAAACATGACCCTTACGGCAAACAAGCAGTTGTCATAGCCGATGCAGACGGAGTCGAGCGATTACGCGGTCTCGGGAAGAAAATATCTCAAGGCCACCCTATTGAAGGAGTTATTGATGAACTGAGTCAGATTGTCAGTCGATATATGCCTGAGGGGCCAATCAATGAAAGACCGCAAACAGAAACGAACCAGGAATCCATTCCTAAAAACGAGCAGAAAAAGTTGAACAAGATTGAGAAAGAGCAGTCGAAACAAGAATGACAGAAAAACAGCTAAATCCTCAAAGAGGATTTAGCTGTTACTTTTTTCTAAAATTTCTCTTTCTTTCTCAGTTAGTTCATTGTAGTACTGAACTCCAAACTGTGAACCCTCTGAAACCATATCTGCATTTTCTAAGTTGTCTAATTGAGGGTTTCCCGCCTCTTCAATAGGCAAATCTTCTTTTTGTGTAAAATTATTCTGTAATGATTTAGCCTTATCTACGACCTGTTGCCTGTTTTCCTCGTTTCGGAGAAAATATGCTGCTGCACCTCCGGCAACGGCCCCGATTGTAGTATAAATCCAACGCTTTCTCACATAATCACCCTTTCTGAACTTCTGTAATTTTACTTCCCCTTTCCAACTATTCTCAAACATGAAGAGCTAAATTATACGAAAGCGTTATAGTATGATAAAATAACTGTAATAATGGATATAGTTTGAGGTGAAAACAGTGCGTGTTCAATGCGTCATTTGTGACCAGATAGAAAAAATAGACAGCTATTGCTTACAAGCCAAACGACTGAGAAACCGACGGATCCACACGTATATGTGTCAATCCTGTCACGATCGGATCGAAGAAAATACCAATAAACGTCTAGCCACAGGAAAATTCCAATTCAACCGGGAACGAAAAAAAGAAAAACACTTGAGT
>NZ_JRNX01000055.1 GCF_000786645.1 Halobacillus sp. BBL2006 | reverse complement strand
AAACAAGCAAAAAAACATATGACCTATCCTCTAGAACGTTCGTGATGGGAATTTTAAATATTACTCCTGATTCTTTTTCAGATGGCGGAAAATACAATGACATTGATGCTGCGGTTGCTCAAGCAGTAGCAATGGAGAGCAATGGTGCTGACGTTATTGATATCGGTGGAGAATCAACGCGTCCCGGTCATGTACCTGTTTCAGAATCAGAGGAAATTGAACGTGTTATACCCGTAATACGGGAGTTGAAAGAAAAACTCGATATTCCGATCTCTATCGACACATATAAAGCTGAAGTTGCTAAACAGGCAATAGAAGCAGGAGCTTCCATTATCAATGACGTATGGGGTGCGAAAGAAGAGCCGGGTATAGCTGAAGTTGCGGCAGCTACGGATGTCCCGATTGTTCTCATGCATAACCGAAAGGACAAGCGTTATTCATCACTCATTGATGATATGAAGCAAGATTTGAAAGACAGCATAGCGATTGCTAAAAAAGCTGGGGTAAAAGATGAGCATATTATTCTTGACCCAGGGGTAGGCTTTGCGAAGACACCACAAGACAATCTTATAGTAATGAGGAACCTTCATCAGTTTCATGACTTAGGATACCCGCTTCTTTTGGGAACATCGCGTAAATCTTTTATCGGCCAAGTCTTAGATTTACCTAAAGATGAACGGATGGAAGGTACAGGGGCAACGGTTTGTTATGGCGTTTCACAAGGTGTGCAAATTGTTCGTGTACATGATGTGAAGCCAATTGTTCGAATGACAAAAATGATGGATGCCATGATGGGAAAGGATGAATCAAATGGATAAGATCTATGTGAACCAAATGGAGTTCTGGGGCTATCACGGACTTTTTCCGGAAGAAAATAAACTCGGTCAACGTTTTTACGTTGATTTAGAGCTTGAATTGGACCTTAAACCAGCAGCAGAAACTGACGATATGACTAAATCAGTGGACTATGGGGCGCTTTATGAAACCACTAAGACAGTCGTCGAGGGAGAAGCTTACAAATTGGTAGAAACGGTAGCTGAAAAATTAGCGGGTGAATTACTCGGACAATTCGGCCTCATCGATGCATGCTTAGTAAAAGTTTATAAACCAGACCCTCCGATACCTGGCCATTACAAGTCGGTTGCCATTGAGATCTATAGGAGCAGACACTAATGAAGACGGCTTATATTGCCCTTGGGTCCAACATTTCCAAAAGAGAAGAATTCCTTAAAAGTGCAATAGAGATGTTGGAAGAACCTAGAGAGATTAATGTCATCGAGAAGTCGGCAGTCTATGAAACTGCCCCAGTAGGTTATACAGATCAAAGTGATTTTCTGAACATGGTGGTAAAAGTCACCACATCCTTATCGCCGCTTCAATTGCTCGATCACTGTCAAAGCATCGAATCAGAACTGGGGCGTAAACGGATTGTGAAGTGGGGACCTCGGACAATAGACCTTGACATTTTGCTCTATAATCAAGAAAATATGATAGCAGAGCGTTTAACTATCCCCCATCCGCATATGCAGGAGAGAGCTTTTGTTATGGTTCCTTTAGCAGAACTAGATCAAGAGGCGTTTCTTCCTCACCTGGAGCGGAGTGTCCTTGACATCCTCGAAGCTCTTCCTAAGGATGAAGTAGAGAGTGTGCGAGAATGGGGAAAGATTTAACCTTTAATCAGTTGTTCGACAAGTAGAGAACGATTGATACGCTTCACAGCGAGCGATTGATTTGATTAAAAAATGAAAAAGTAGCAATCATGGAAATGTGCAAGCATGCCTCATGGTATTTGATAAGCCTCAAAGGAAACGGTGGATGCTTAACATCCTTTACGATTTTGCTAATGAGCTGGAAGAGAGTATGGAGGTATCCCAAACTCCTTCTACGTTGACACGATGCAAGGACTTTTCTATACTAAATCATAGTTAGAATACTGCCAGTTCAGAGCTGGCAGTTTTATTTATTGAAGCGGATCATTTACCACATAAAAATAGATGAAGAATGGAGTGATTACAGTGTCAGAAGAACTCAACGAACATATGCGGGTGCGTAGAGAGAAGATGAATTCTTACCGTGAGCAAGGATTAGATCCTTTCGGCAGCAAGTTTGAACGAACAGATTACGCTCAAGACCTTCAAGAGAAATATGACCAGTACAGCAAAGAGGAGCTTGAAGAAAAGCAGATCCCTGCGACCATTGCTGGAAGAATCATGACGAAGCGCGGAAAAGGAAAAGCTGGCTTCACTCACATTCAAGACTTGACGGGTCAAATTCAGTTATACATTCGTAAAGATGCTATTGGAGAAGAAGCTTATGAAGTTTTCCAAACTGCTGACCTTGGAGATATCGTCGGTGTAACAGGTGCCATGTTCAAGACAAAAGTGGGGGAACTGTCTGTGAAAGCCGGGGAGTTCCAACTTCTAACAAAATCCTTGCGCCCACTTCCGGAGAAGTTCCATGGTTTGCAAGACGTAGAACAACGCTATCGCCAGCGTTATTTAGATTTAATTACGAACCCGGGAAGCCGCGATACATTTGTTACTCGCAGTAAAATCATTCAATCCATGCGCAGGTATTTGGATGGTTTAGGTTTTCTAGAAGTAGAAACACCATTAATGCATGGCATACCTGGTGGAGCATCCGCGCGCCCATTCATTACTCACCATAACGCGCTTGATATGCAGCTGTATATGCGTATTGCGATTGAGCTTCACTTGAAGCGGTTGATCGTTGGTGGAATGGAAAAGGTTTATGAAATCGGACGTGTATTCCGTAATGAAGGAATCTCGACTCGCCATAACCCTGAATTCACAATGCTTGAACTGTATGAAGCGTATGCGGACTATCATGATGTGATGAACTTGACTGAAAATATGGTCGCGCATATTGCAAAAGAAGTTCTTGGCAGCACGACTGTCACCTACAATGAACAAGAAATTAATTTAGAGCCGGAATGGACACGTCTACACATGGTGGATGCTATTAAAGAATACACTGGAGTAGACTTCTGGGAGCAGATGAGCGATGAGAGAGCAAAAGAACTTGCTCATGAACATGGCATAGAAGTTAAAGATACAATGACTTTCGGTCATATCGTAAACGAATTCTTCGAACAACGAGTGGAAGAAAAGCTTATTCAGCCTACATTTATTTACGGGCATCCAATCGAGATTTCTCCGCTTGCGAAGAAAAACCCAGAAGATGAGCGTTACACTGATCGATTTGAGTTATTCATTGTAGGTCGTGAGCATGCGAATGCATTCTCTGAGCTTAATGATCCAATTGATCAGCGTGAACGTTTTGAAGCGCAATTGAAAGAACGTGAAGAAGGAAACGATGAAGCGCATATGATGGATGAAGACTTCATCGAGGCTCTTGAATATGGAATGCCTCCAACTGGTGGACTAGGTATAGGGGTCGATCGTCTGGTCATGCTATTGACAGACTCTCCTTCCATTAGAGATGTATTACTTTTCCCACAAATGCGTAACCGTGACTAATCAATGAAGAGACTCGGCCGATTGATCGGTTGAGTCTTTTTATTTCTATTAAATAAAATAATAATTTTTATTTTAAAAACCCTTGATTCAATCGTAAAAGCGTGGTAAATTATTATTTGTCGCTTTAAGAGCAGGCGGCAACAATGCTTATAAAATTCATGGAAAAAGTTATTGACACATAACGATATCACATGGTATATTAGTAAGCGTCGCTTTAAGAGAGAAGCGAAAAGCCGGAAACGGCTCACAAGAAAATTATGAAAAAAGTTGTTGACTTCAAACAACTAACTATGATATACTAATCAAGTCGCTGTTTTGAACGGCGCACAAAACATTTTGATCTTTGAAAACTGAACGAACCAACCAGTACGTCAAAACATTCTTTCTATTATAGAAGGAATTCAAAC
>NZ_JRNX01000528.1 GCF_000786645.1 Halobacillus sp. BBL2006 | reverse complement strand
AAGTTTATTCGAACCCGGCGGAGGTGCTGGGCTTCTGAATTACGTGTTCGAAGGATTAGTTTCCGGTGACAAATGGGGATCAGCGGTTGGAGTAGTTGCATTTATTTTAATCATCGGCGGAGCTTTCGGGATTATTATGCGGACGCGGGCAGTGGAAGAGGGGATTCTTTCTGTCATTGACCGGACGAAAGGAAAAGAAGTTCTCATTATCCCTGTCATGTTCTTTCTGTTTTCTTTAGGAGGAGCTGTTTTCGGAATGGGGGAAGAAGCGATTGCTTTTGCTATGATTCTTGTTCCGCTGGTCATCGCGTTGGGTTATGATGCGATCACAGGGATTATGATTACCTATGTAGCGACTCAAATCGGTTTCGGGACCTCATGGATGAATCCTTTCGGTGTAGCCATTGCCCAGGGGGTTTCCGACATTCCAGTCTTATCAGGAACTCCATTCAGAATGGTCATGTGGTTTGTGTTCACAGCAGTGGGAACATTCTATACATGGAAATATGCAAGTAAGATTAGAAAGGATCCGACAAAATCATTATCTTATGAGTCGGACCAATATTTTAGAGACGACTTTGATCATAAAGATATGAAAGTAAACTTCAAAACGGGGCATATGCTCGTTATTTTAACAGTAGTCCTTGGTGTAGCCTGGATTATATGGGGGGTTGTTCAGCACGCATACTATATTCCTGAAATCGCCAGCCAATTCTTTACCATTGGACTTGTGGCAGGAAT
>NZ_JRNX01000527.1 GCF_000786645.1 Halobacillus sp. BBL2006 | reverse complement strand
TTTTCTTTTTACTTTCTTTTTCATTCATTTTCTTGTCTTTTCTTTTTGCATTTTACATTGAACCTCTCTTAGGTTTTGTAGATTATACTGTTATGAAAACCTTTGAAAGGGACAGTCACACTTTTAGTCAGTTAATGGATTATGGAACAATTACTTATGGGGTTGTATATTCTAGTTGGGTTGCTATTAATACAGTTATTTATGCTTCGCTGTCGCTACTATTACTAATGAAAATTAATAAGATTTTAGCTTTCTCCCTGCCTTTTCTTATTTATTGGGGAGCACACATCATTACAGCAAACCTATCATTAGAAGTTTTCTCACCGATCTATAGTGTTTTTCCATTTAGCATTACACAGCAGCCTATATGGACGGCGTTTATTCCTTTTGCTGGTTTGATCATTATCATTTTAAGCCTCACCTTACTTATCCCTTACACAAGAAAAAGCACTTTTGCTAAATTTCAATAATGAGTTTACAGACGTTTTCCCTAGCGGGAGACGTCTTTCTTTATGTGCGCTTGCAGAAGAATGTTATCGGAAAGTTGCTTATTGAAGAAAAGCCCCCAAATCAGGAAGACTTGAATTAAAGATAAATTAATTTAAGTTGGTTAAAACACCTGTATAAAATTTACTCTAGACTTTTACTTTAACAGTGGTTATTTATTAGCTTTGAACAAGAATAAACCCCACCATCCTAATAAAAAGAAATAGCCAATCAATACGTAAATAGACCAAAAAGCGCCCTGCTGTAATTGACTAACTAAATATTCAAATTCATTCATTCCTACGGGTCTTCCAATACTATTTATTAGACTAACTATCGGAACTGTAATAGTAAATAAAGCGGCAACAATGGACCAACTTTTATTATCCCTTTTTACAATACTTAATATTGCAGTACCTAGAGTGGTAATAAAAAACAAGTAATATATTGCCCAAATCCAATCAGGCAAACTCTCCCATTGCATAGTATCCCCTCCTTAAAACCGATACAACTCGTTTTTTAGTAATTTTATTTAAACCACCCATTTCTTTAGTGTAATTTTACACCAAACGAATGGTTGGAGCAATCTATAATGTGAAAATCTCCTCTACTTACCCTCATGAAAAACATACACCATCTATCCACTTTAATTTCAAAACTGACTTTTATCTCGAAACTGAGTCTTCAACTAACCTGCCCTATACTTGAAAACTCAAATTCAAGATAATCGTCCTGTCACTTTTAACAATTATTCCAAAAAGTTATTAGGAGAGATTGGCAATGAATGCTACCCATTAAAAGAAAAGCCTCTCAAGAGTTTATAAACTCTTGAG
>NZ_JRNX01000526.1 GCF_000786645.1 Halobacillus sp. BBL2006 | reverse complement strand
TATCTTTTTTCATATTGGAAAAACGAATGCGATGCTTGATGCTGAGGACGCGATCATCGATATGAATCGCTTGGGGGCAAAGTCATGAGGTGCCTCGTCTGTCAGGAGACGATCGAACCTCAAGTCACGTGGGAGAATTTTTGGCAGGTACCTGAGAAAGAAAAGCTTTGTTTAACTTGTTGGAAACAAATGGAGCGTATTGTAAAGCCCGGATGTCCGATCTGTTTTCGAAATGATGATCAAGGGATATGTCCTGATTGTCAGAAATGGACGGTGACCCATGAAGGTGTACTTGAGAAAAATGTTTCCGTTTTCCGTTATAACGATTTTGCTAGAGATGTCGTAGCCCGCTGGAAGTATCGGGGGGATTACGTGCTCATGGAGGCGTATAAAAAGGACGTGAGCAAAGCCTTCCACAAATATTACTCAGATAAAGAGCCATTAGTTAGCATTCCTCTTAGTGAAGATCGCATGATAGAAAGAGGATTCAACCAGTCAGAAGCAATCATTCGCCTATTAGGCAGGGAATCTATAAATCTATTAGAGAGAGAAGGAATGGAAAAGCAATCAAAAAAGCAACGTGCCGCACGGATTCACTCTGCAAACCCATTTCGATTAACTACGTCTATTAATGAACCCATTATCCTTATTGATGATATCTACACAACCGGTACGACGCTAAGGCACGCCGCGAGCTTATTGAAACAAGCAGGATGTCCGAAGGTGAGTGCTTTTACGATTTTTCGTTAAATTCGTCTTTGGGATGTGGGCATGTTGCCGATATAATAGAAAAAGAGAGAAGTAGGAGGCGACGGAGATGGGAACCGTAGCGAATTGCTCACGTTGTAATGCGATTTTTATGAAAGGGACGGCAAAAGTTTGTCCAAACTGCAGGAAAATTGAAGAGGACCAGTTCCATACTGTTTATACGTTTATGAGGAAGAAGCAAAACAGAACGGCGACCGTTACTGAAATTGTAGAAAAGACAGGGGTCCCCGAAAAACAAATTCGCGGGTTTGTGAAACAGAAACGACTTCACCCGGCTCAATTTCCCAATTTGAGTTATTCTTGTGAAAAGTGTGGAACAGAAATCAGAGACGGGCGTATTTGTGAAAGCTGCAGGAAAGAGTTAGAAGCAGGTTTGGAAAAACACAAACGAAACGAAGAAATGAGTGAGAAAATAAAAGAAACACAGATCCAGGAGAGTAAGACTTATTACTCAGTGAAAAATGATCGGTAAGGATGATTTAATAATAAGGCTGATTTACCGATAGTAGAAGAAAGAACGGCGTGAATATAGAAAAGAGAGGTGAATGGCATGAAAATTAACAGACCGAACCATTCCCAATTGAACCCCTATCAGAAACAAATGAATAAACAAGTGGAAGCGAAAAATCCATCTAAACAACAAGATAAAATTGAAATTTCCAAGCAAGCGAAGCAAATGCAGAACACAGAAAAAGCAGATCCCGCTCGTGAGAAGCTGATTAATCAAATTAAAATCGACGTAGATACTGGAAATTATCAGGTCGATTCAAAAGCGACAGCGAAGAAGATGATCGATTTTTGGTCGAACAAGGGATAAAGGAGAATCATCTTGACGGTACAAACAGTGATTATAACGATGAACAAGTTATCACAGCTGCACGAGAGTTTATTGTCGCTTTCCAGAAAAAAAACCGAAGCTTTAAAATCGAATGATACGGAGGAATTGCAGATGTTGCTTACGCAAGAGCGCAAACATGTGCAGGCAATCACCCAGGTCGATGGGAAGCGCGCAGCAGCGGTCGAGCAGTGGTATCAATCTAATGATTTGACTCTAAATGATCCAACGATTTCAGAAATGCTCAAGTACATGGAAGGAAACGAAAAGGGTCAATTGCAAGAGGCATACGAAGCGATGATCCTTGTTCTTTCCAATTTGAAAGAGCAGGAGCAGCTGAACAAAGAGCTGACCCAGCAGTCGCTGCAGTTTATTAACCTATCTTTAGATATGCTTCAGCCTACCCTTGGCAATGTGAATTACGGTAATAAATCGGACAAAAGCGAGCAGCCGAAACGATCGGTGTTCGATTCGAAAGCTTAATGAAGAGGAGAATTCATAATGGTTTCAACCTTTCACGGACTGGAAGTGGCGAAGCGCGGGCTTTTCACGCAGCAGTCTGCTTTATATACGACAGGACATAATATTTCAAACGCTAATACGCCAGGGTACACGAGGCAGCGCGTTAATTTTGAACAGACCGGCCCTTTCCCGGCAGCTTCACGTAATCGCCCGGAAATCCCTGGACAGATCGGGAGCGGAGTGCAAGCTGGTTCGATTGAACGTGTGCGTGAGGAATTCCTTGATTTACAATTTAGAAACGAAAATAATAAAACAGGTTATTATGCATCTATGTCCAACTCGCTATCAAAAATGGAAGAAATCATGAATGAACCTTCTGATCAAGGCTTAGCCAAAACGATGGACCGTTTCTGGCAGTCGCTGCAGGATTTAGCCACCCATCCGGAAGCGAACGAAACACGTACCGTTGTCAGGCAGCGTGGAATAGCGTTCTCGGAAACGTTTAATTACCTATCTAATTCGATCAACGGCCTGCGTCAGGATGTAAAGAATGAGATTAACGTGACAACGAAAGATATCAACAGTCTCGCAAGTCAGATTAACAGCTTGAACAAGCAGATCGCAGAAGTTGAGCCACATGGCATGCTTCCGAATGACTTGTATGATGAGCGTGACCGGCTTGTCGATCAGCTGTCAGGGTTGGTTGATATTAAGGTGACCAATGTCCAAAACTCAAAATCAGCTTCTGCTATGGCTGATGGCATTTATACGATTGAAATCGTCGGTGAAAACAATCAATCCCTTTTTCAAGATGGTTCGGGAAAAAGCGTGGCGCTCGTCGATGGTAACAGCTTGACCTACACTCAGGTAGACATTAAGGATGAGGGCGCTGACAACTCCGTTAGTCAGATTGGCTTGAAGTCTTCTGGCAGTGAGACGACTCTCTCTACGGTAGATGCTACTGACTTCGGTTCAATGGGCAAACTGAGAGGATTAGTCGATAGTTATGGCTATGAGAATGGCAATGGTGAGGCAGTCGGAATTTATCCAAACATGCTCAACGAATTGGATAATATGGCCTTTACTTTTGCGCAAAAGTTCAACGATGTTCATGAGAGCGGCAACAGCTTAAACGAGATTGATAACGGCACAGCCTCTGACATAGCCTTTTTTGGAGACAACAATGGATCGTTTAATCGAAAAGGCTATGCAAGACGGATGGAAATTGCCCAGTCGATTAAAGATAGTGTCAGTAATATAGCTGCTTCAGTTACCGACAATAAAGGAAACGGCGAAAATGCGTTAAACCTTGGTGAAG
>NZ_JRNX01000525.1 GCF_000786645.1 Halobacillus sp. BBL2006 | reverse complement strand
AGTGACTTAATGTTATCTCTCAGCTTGAGTCGATCCTGAGGTACTGTGATCGCATGTTCATCAACAATACAGAAGTAGCATTTGTGATCCTCTTGTAAATCAACAAAATGCTTCATTGCCCCCAGATAGTTCCCCAGTGTTAATGTACCACTCGGTTGAATACCAGAAAAAATTGTCTTCATTTTCTTCACCTCATCTATTTTATTCATAAAAAAAACCATTCATCGCTTCCACTAATGGAAGGGACGAATGATTCCGCGGTGCCACCCTGATTACTTTTCCTGAGAAAAGTCTGCTTTAGATCGTTAACGCCGATTTACGTCTTAACGAAGCTAAGAAGTCCCAATTCCTCCTAATGGTCCTGACTGTTCACACCGGCCACAGTCTCTCTGAAAAGATATCATTAAGAGTACTTTATCTTCCTCATCGCGCTTATCATATATAATTGAAAAGTAATTATAAACTATATATATCCGACTCACAAGTATTTATACGTTGTAGTAGACCGCAAGTAATGCCAGTAAACCTAACGCTAACATAGAGCCGTGGAATAAGAAGAAAGAAAGCCAGCTCTTCTCAACAGTTTGCGAGGGAAGAGGTTTTTCCTTCCAATCATCTAAATAGTCCTTCTGCTTCGCCATCTTATTAGAGAAGCGTCTGAAACTATACGTAATGGCATCGAAGAACCCGCCTCGGATCACCCAAAGGAGAAGCCCGACGAACAAATAGAAGTAAGCGATATAAAACAATTGATTAATGTAATGAAATAAATCGTATACAGGGGCTAAAACAGCGAATAGTAAAGTAACGACCATCACATTGAACAATAGCATCATCCATTTGTTACGTATTACACTCAAAAAGATTCACACCTTCCATCAAAAAGCTATTAAATATTATAGCATGCTTTTAGTTTTGAAGGAATTGTAAACTATATTAATAAACAGAAAATTCTATGTTATTAAAAACTTGAATGATTTATGCAATTACTTTAACGTAGAAACGTGATAAACAAAGGATGTGCGTTTTTTCGTGTTATTTTTTATGCAAACAGTCTTATAAATAGTTATTAATAGACAAAAATATTGTAAAATAAACTAGGCCTAAAGTCACGTTTTGTGTCATAGAAACGTAATAATGAAGGGGATTCTCAGAAATATAAGAAAAAAATTAATGCAAAATAGTTAGAAAACTTGTATAATTCGATATGTGGACAAAATACCACATTAATTTTTTGAAAATTTTTAGGGGAGGTCATTTTCTACATGAAAAAGACAAATTGGTTATTGCTGGTACTCGCACTAGTACTAAGCATGTTCCTAGCTGCATGTTCCGGCGGCGGAGACGGTTCTAGCTCCGATGGCGGAAATGACAGTGGAGGAGACTCAGGAGATCAAGCAGCTGGAGACAGCGAACAAGTACTTAACATTATGGATACCGCTGAAATTCCAACAATGGATCCATCACTAGCAACTGACGCAGTTGCATTCCAATGGTTAGGTTCTACAATGGACGGGCTTTACCGCCTTGGTAAAGACGCTAAAGCAGAACCAGGAATTGCAAAAGATCACAAAGTAAGCGAGGACGGTCTTACTTGGACGTTCAACCTTCGTGAAGATGCAACATGGACAAACGGTGACCCTGTTACAGCGAACGACTTCGTTTACGCTTGGCAGCGCGCTGTTAACCCTGAGACTGGATCTGAGTACGGTCCATACATGATGGGTGGAGTTATTAAAAACGCTACAGACATTGCTAACGGTGACACACCAGTAGAAGAACTAGGTGTTAAAGCTGTTGACGATTATACTCTTGAAGTAACACTTGAAAAACCAGTTCCTTACTTCGAATCTCTAACTACTTTCGGTACATTCCTACCGTTGAACAAGAAATTCGTTGAAGAACAAGGCGACCAGTTCGCTCTTGAAACAGACTCATACCTTGGTAATGGTCCATTCAAACTTACTGAATGGAACCATGGTGAAGGTTGGGTACTAGAGAAAAACGAAGATTACTGGGATGCTGAAAACGTAAAACTTAACAAGATCAATGTTAAAGTTGTTAAAGATACTGCTACTGGTGTAAACCTTTATGAAACTGGTGAAGTAGATCGTGCAAATCTATCTGCTGAATTTGTTGACCAGTACCGTTCTTCTGAAGATTTCCGCGTAGAAGAAGAACCAACATTGTTCTACTTGAAATTTAACCAAGAAGCGAATGACGTTCTTGCTAACGTAAACGCTCGTAAAGCAATGCAAATGGTTATCGACCGTCAAAGCATGGTTGACGTTATCTTGAATAACGGTTCAATCCCTGCTGTTGGTGATATTCCACAAAACTTTGTTAAACACCCTGAATCTGGTGAAGATTTCCGTGAAATCAACGGTGACCTGGTTGAATATAACGTAGATAAAGCACAAGAGCTTTGGTCTAAAGCGAAAGAAGAGCTTGGCCAGGATACAATTGAATTGAACTACCTTGGTGGAGACACTGAAACTGCGAAAAACCTTGATGCTTACATTAAAGACCAACTTGAGCAATTGGAAGGTCTTACTGTAAAAGTTCAAGCTGTACCATTTAAAGAACGTTTAGATCGTGACACTAGTATGAACTATGAAATCCAGAACGCTGGATGGGGCCCAGACTATATCGATCCAAATACGTTCTTGAACATGTGGGTTACAGACGGTGGAAACAATAAGACTGGTTACGCTAATGAAGAGTATGACGCTATGATTGAAAAAGCGAATACTGAACTTGCTCAAGAGCCGGTCAAACGTTTCGAAACATTCCTAGAAGCTGAGAAAATGCTAATCCAAGACGATGCAGTACTTGCGCCACTTTATCAGCGTGCACGTGCTCAACTTTGGAAGCCATATGTTAAAGATGTTCAAGTCAACCCGATGGGACCTGACTACAACTATAAGTACGCTCATATCGAAGGTAAATAATACGATAAAGCGGAACGAACCACATATAGGCTAGCTATAGGGGAGAGAGTATATGTCCAAGTTGGCGTATGCTCTCTTTTTCCCTGTAAACAAAGTTTTCTAATTATAGACAAATTTCTGTCAATTCCATAATATAGAGATATAGGGTTAAACTTAACAGGAGGTGTTGATATGGCACGTTATATACTTCAACGTTTGGGTTACATGGTTATAACGATGTTTTTGATCGCAACGTTCACGTTCTTCTTAATGAAGTTCTTACCAGGTACTCCCCTAAGTGCTGCAGATAAATTATCAGAAGAACAACAAGCGGTCGTATTAGAAAAGTATGGATTGGATGATCCGGTACCTGTTCAATATTTCAACTACATGGTGAATTTAACACAAGGTGACTTAGGAATCTCATTCCAGTTCGACAATAGAGAAGTAACGACAATTATCATGGAGCGTATCGGTCCTTCCATGACATTAGGTGTACAAGCAATGGTCCTTGGTACGATTCTTGGCATGCTGCTTGGTCTTGTATCAGCGATTTATCATAACGGATTTCTTGATTACGGTTCGACATTCATTGCCGTTATCGGAAAATCCATCCCATCTTTCGTATTCGCAGGTATTTTGCAGTACTTCATCGGTGTAAAGTTAGGCTGGTTCCCAGTTGCATTATGGGGAACATGGGCACATACCGTTCTTCCAACAATTGCGTTGGCCATCTTCCCGATTGCAATTGCAGCCCGCTTTATGAGAACCGAAATGCTGGAAGTTTTAGGGTCTGACTATATAACGACGGCACGGGCAAAAGGTGTCAATAAATTTGGTGTCGTATTCAAACACGGAGTACGAAATGCCTTAATTCCATTGATTACGGTACTTGGCCCGTTGGCTATCGGTTTGATGACAGGTACACTTGTTATTGAAAACATTTTTGCCGTTCCAGGAATTGGTGAACAGTTCGTAAAAGCGATTAATACTAATGACTTTCCAATCATTATGGGTACCACGTTACTAATCGCATTCCTTTTCATCTTCATCGTCCTGGTCATTGACCTTCTTTACGGAGTCATTGATCCAAGAATTCGTCTAGCAGAAGGAGAGTAGTAACTTTATGGATAATCACAAACCATCGAAAGATTTATTTGTACCCGTCGATAGGAAAGATAACGAAAGTGAAAAGATCAATCGTCCCAGCCTATCATTCTGGCAGGATTCTTTCATCCGACTGCGTAAAAACGTAGGAGCGATGATAGGACTTGTTGTTTTAGTTGTCCTGATTCTTATGGCTATATTCGGACCGTACATGAATAAGTATGGAGAATTCGAACAAGACTTATCTCGTGCGAAAATGCCGCCTAAAGTTGAAGCACTCAGCTGGTTAGGTATGGATGGTACGCTATCCGACGTATCAGAGGCACAATCTCTAGATCAAGCGAAGACAAAAGCGCTCATGCGTTTTAATAATCAAGAAGAATTTATTAATCTTGAAACTTTAAACGACGGTTCTAATGGAGAACCTGCAAAAGTGAAAGCTGTTTATGATGTTTATGCAGCGAAAGATATGAAAGAGAACTTCTGGTTCGGTACAGACGGCCTTGGTCGTGACTTGTGGACACGTACGTGGAAAGGAACAAGAATTTCCTTGTACATTGCCTTTTTAGCCGCAGCGATTGATATGGTCATTGGTGTTGCTTATGGCGGAATTTCTGCCTACTACGGTGGTCGTGTCGACAACTATATGCAGCGAATCATCGAAATTCTTATCGGAATCCCGAACCTTGTCGTGGTAATTCTTATGATCCTGATCTTAGAACCTGGGATCCTCTCGATTACGATTGCGTTGACGATAACCGGCTGGATATCGATGGCCCGGATTGTCAGGGGACAAGTCTTGAAACTGAAAAACCAAGAATTCGTCCTTGCTTCACAGACTCTCGGGTCACCAGATAACCGTATTTTGCGTAAACACTTAGTTCCTAACGTATTAGGATTAATCATCATTAATACGATGTTTACCATTCCAAGTGCTATCTTCTTCGAAGCCTTCTTGAGCTTTATTGGGCTTGGACTGCCGACACCGATTGCATCGTTAGGTACCCTTGTAGAGGATGGATTTAACTCATTACAGATTTATCCACATATTTTATTATTCCCGGCAATTGTAATCTCTCTAATCATGATTGCCTTTAATGTCTTAGCTGACGGTCTTCGTGATGCATTCGATCCGAAGATGCGTGAATAGGAGGTAGGTGTACAAAATGGAAAAATTACTAGATGTTAAAAACTTGCATGTTTCCTTTGACACCTACGGCGGTGAAGTAAAAGCTGTGCGTGGGGTCAATTTCGATCTGAAAAAAGGTGAGACCCTTGCCATTGTCGGAGAGTCCGGTTCTGGTAAGTCCGTAACAACCAAAGCGCTTATGCACTTGATTCCTAAGCCACCCGGTCGAATCAAAGAAGGTGAAATCATCTTTGAAGGCAGAGACATTGCCAATATAAGCGAAAAAGAAATGCAGAAAATTCGTGGTAAAGAAATGGCGATGATCTTCCAGGATCCTATGACTTCTCTTAACCCTACAATGAAGGTTGGGAATCAGATTATGGAAGGGCTGATCAAGCACCAAAAAATGAGCAAGGCGCAAGCACGTACGCGTGTTGTTGAACTGCTTGAATTAGTAGGAATTCCTGATCCTGAATCTCGCCTTAAACAATATCCACACCAATTCTCTGGTGGAATGAGACAGCGTGTTGTTGTAGCCATTGCATTAGCTTGTAATCCAAAGCTGTTGATTGCCGATGAGCCGACAACAGCGTTAGACGTTACAATTCAAGCTCAAATTTTGGAACTAATGAAAGATATTCAGAAGAAGACCGACTCTGCAACAATTTTCATCACGCACGACCTTGGTGTCGTAGCGAACGTTGCTGACCGTGTGGCGGTCATGTATGCGGGTAAAATTGTTGAGATTGGAACGGTCGATGATATTTTCTACAACCCTAAACACCCTTACACGTGGGGACTATTAGGCTCCATGCCTTCATTAGATAGTGACGATGAAGAGCTTTACGCCATCCCTGGTTCTCCGCCGGATCTATTGGATCCGCCAAAAGGAGATGCGTTCGCTGCTCGAAATGAATACGCTATGCAAATCGACCTGGAACAAGAGCCACCAATGTTCAAGGTGTCTGATACTCACTATGCAGCAACATGGCTGCTTCACGAGAATGCTCCTAAAGTAGAGCCTCCAGCCAT
>NZ_JRNX01000524.1 GCF_000786645.1 Halobacillus sp. BBL2006 | reverse complement strand
CAGGAAATATATCTTTCACACCATTGGCCAGGCGAAAGAGCTGTTGATGTTCGAAATAGAAAATAAGCTTACCTTTAAAATTTTTCACTTCTAAAATTAAGAGAAACTTCTGAGTTATAATTAAAGCATCGATTTGGAAGTGCTGGATTCCGTCAAAAAGGCGTACGTCTTGAACAACATGGTATCCTTTCGGCAAATACATTAAGTAAAAATCCATAGCAGTCTCACCGAAATGGCCAGCTGTTAATCTTAGTAATTGTTCATGTACCTGCTCATACATTGGGTGCTTTGCAGAAAGGCGTTGCAAGAGGGTTTCAAGCTGGAGCAACTCTGAGGTTTTCTGACGGGGGATATTATTCAAATTTCCACACTCCTTATTGAAAATTTTTCCTATCTATTATACCATGTTGTAATGTTTATCTTTAAAAGGAGGAGCGACAGGTGAGACAAAGAAAGGCAGCTCACAGAATTACAGAGAGTCTTAAAAGAGATAACCGAGTCAAGTCAGTTTTTCTTAAGGGATCGATGGGCAGAGATGAAAATGACGAGTATTCTGATATCGATCTCTATTGTCTTGTAGAAGAAAAACATTTGGAATCTTTCTTAAAAGACCGGAAGAAACATGTGGAAGTTTATCGGGAAATTATATTTTATGATCCTGAGAATCATATGGAAAAATTCAAAGACAGGCAGCAACTGCGGCTTAGTGAGCAGGAGTATATAGACGCGGTAGACGACGTAGCTTTTTTCCTCTTGCAATATAAAAAAGCTGCCGATCGCGGAAATGATATTTGGGCGGTCAAAGTTTTAAATGATCTTCTTGTCTCTTGCTAAAGTGTTACTACAAAAAAATAGGCCTGAGAGGGCTCAGCTTGGATTAAAGACAATTCATCAGTCTCTTCCACCAGAAATATCTGACAGGATAAAAGAAATTTATAATCAGACTTCTACTGACAATCATCATAAAGCTGTGAAAGACATTGTGACTATCCTAAAAGAGGAATTGGAATGGATGGAAGAAAGTCTTCCTAAGCTTGATTATACGATTCCTTTTCTTAAGAGGATGCTTAAAGAGTCTTAAAAGGAAAACCCTCTGAATGGTCAGAGGGTTTTGGTCAATAGGAAAGAGAGAAAGCTTTAGAAAGCGTTGGCGTTATCGAAATGTTCTCAAAGTCGATCCCTAATTGCACGGCTGTTTGGGCAATCTCGGGCCGGATGCCTGAGAGGGTCGTAGATACTCCAATCAGTTTTAATCCATTGATCAACTGGAAGATCTGGTGAGCTACCATTGTATCGACAAGGTACACACCGGATAAATCGATATATAGATGAGCGGTTTTCTTTTCTGTACATTTGGCTAATGTACTTTCTAAAATGGCTGTAGCTCGCGCTGTATCAATTTCACCGACTAGAGGAAGCAGGGCTTTTCCATCGGATAAATCAATGACAGGTGAACTCAGTTCATTGATCATTTTCTCCTGATCGTCGATACGAACATTAAGTTGATTGTGCTTTTCTTCGACAACACGCGTCATGACGATATCAAAAGACTCAATGATGGCATTTTTCCAAAGATCTATTTTTTCTTGAGGGACAGGCATTGCCCTTGTCTGAATATATTCTTCTATGAAAAGCATGTATTGGTTTCTTACGCGTACAAACTCCCTCATGATTAGGTGTGTAGGTGTATTTAGATGTCCAGGGTCACTGGCGATGTTCATGATCCATTCATCAAATTCTTCGAAAAATTGACCTTTTTCCGTAACAAACACTCTACATAAATGCTGATGGAAATCTAAGTTTTGTGCTTTTAGGGTTCGAATGACTTGAGGATCCTTTGATGCATATACGCCAGTGCCAGTTTTATCGAGAGACTCATACCAC
>NZ_JRNX01000054.1 GCF_000786645.1 Halobacillus sp. BBL2006 | reverse complement strand
GGAATTGATGGAGGAGTATGACATCGACCTCATTGTTTTAGCTCGTTACATGCAAATTTTGACTCCGAAGTTTGTTGCGACATACCCATCAAGCATCATCAACATTCATCACTCATTTTTACCTGCTTTCGTAGGAGCTAGTCCACACAAACGTGCCTACGATCGCGGCGTGAAATTGATTGGTGCCACTTCCCACTACGTGACGGATGATTTGGATGAAGGGCCAATTATTGAACAGGATGTGATCCGCGTCGATCACCGCAACAACGTAGCTGATTTGAAGAAAAAAGGCCGTTTGATTGAACGAAGCGTCCTTGCCCGCGGAGTGAAATGGCACCTTGAAGACCGTGTAATTGTGCATGAGAATAAGACGATTGTTTTTTAAGTAGAAAGGAGGCAGCTCGATGAGAAAATTACTGCTCACTGGTTTCGAGCCCTTTCTCAATTTTTCCATCAACCCTACTCAACAAATCGTTCGTGAATTGGATGGAATGGAGCTCAACGGCTTAACGATCATAGGAAAAGTGCTGAGCGTCAATTATGAAAAATCAGGTGAAGAGCTTCTTCACTATATCGAAGAAGTTCAGCCAGATGTCGTGCTTTCACTAGGTCTCGCTGCCGGACGTCACAAACTAACGCCTGAACGCATTGCGATTAATTGTGATGAAAGCAAAGATAAGGATAATCATGGTCATACACCAGATGGAGAGCCAATTATGAAAGATGGTCCAGACGGATTATTTTCAACCTTACCTATACAGGCCTTTGTGGAGCGGTTAATCGACCGAGGTTACCCTGCTGAAATATCAAACACGGCTGGCACTTACTTATGTAATCACGTTATGTATCAAGGGCTGTACCATTTTCGTGAACACCAACGAAGCGTACCATGTGGTTTTGTCCATATGCCAGCCTCGCATGAACTCGCTGTTGATCATAGCAATTTACCTAGCTGGTCGCAGGAAGATTTGACGAATGCGGTAAAGGAAATCATACAAGTCCTCTAATGTAGTAGAAGCCTCCGAAATAGATTCGGAGGCTTTTTTGTATAAGTCTAAGGATCTCTTTCCATACTAATTAGTAGGTTTAAAGAAAGAGGTGCTCAGATGGTAAAAAGAATACTATTCACTGCGTTACCCATCTTCTATATGATCCTCATTTGGATCCAATCGAGTCATTCCATCGAAGAGATTAAAAGATTTCTAGGTGTTCTACCATGACAGTAAATACGGTGTTTGAAAGCTTACACGTCGTAGAATTTGCATTTCTTTATTTGCTGGTTGTGTTAGCTTTAATTGCGAATGGAAAGTTTTCTAAGAAGACGAACGTACTTGCCGCTTTCCTGGCGATGACGTATGGATTTGTGGATGAAGTCCATCAACTCTATGTCGTCGACCGTTCGTTTACTGCGATTGATTTAGTGAAGGATTGGGGTGGGGTATGGATCGCCTGGTGGCTGGTCCATCATTGGAATTTTAAAGAAAAGAAGGAATCGGCTATTGTCGATGCGTAGACTGTCTTAATCATAGACAGTCTTATTTTTTGGGAAATCCTATAAAAAATAAGTTTTATATTCGTGTTTACTTACATATCATCATGATTCGATCTTTTATACAATAAATTTACTGTATTTTTTAAATTTACTGAAAAATTATTCAGAGGAGGAACAAGATGAAAAAACGTTATTGGGTGATGTTGCTCGTACTTTTCACTATGATTCTATCTGGGTGTCAAGATCCTACTAAGACAACCAGTTCAGGAAATGAAGAAGGTGGGGACTCTTCGTCCGGCGGAAGTGAAGGTGGGACATTGACGATCACCGACTTGACGGATGCGCAGAGCTTGGATCCGCACACCGTGACGGACGCGGCTTCTATGCGTTATATCGAGAATATGTACAATACGTTGTTCCGTTATAAGAGTGATGCTTACGGCGAAGTCGAAGGAGAACTTGTAAAGGATTACGAAATCTCTGAGGATGGCAAGACTTACACATTTACGCTTCATGATGGGGTGAAGTTCCACAATGGAGATAAGCTTACTTCTGAAGATGTGAAGTATTCCATCGAACGCATCATTGACAGTGAAGTCAGAAAAGCTCAATTTGATGCGCTGAAGAGTATTGAAACACCGTCTGAAACGGAAGTTGTCGTGACATTGGACAAGCCGGTAGCTCCTTTTGTAACGTTTCTTGCCAATCCAATGAATGCGATTGTAAACAAGACGATCGTTGAAGAAAATGATGGCGACCTGTCCAATGCGGATGCGGGAAGCGGTGCCTTCCAGCTCGTAAATTGGACGAAGGACCAGGAGATGGAACTTGAGAAATTTGATGATTACTTTAAAGAAGGTTTACCTTACTTAGATAAAGTGGTATGGCGTTCAATTCCAGATGAAACAGCGCGCTCCACAGCCATTCGTAACGGCGAAATTGATATCATTTTGCAAGCGGAACCAAAAGATATCAAGCTGATGGAAAAAGCTGAAGGAGTCAATGTTGAAACTGTGCCAGGAACGTATTGGGAATATGTTGGACTAAATACGAAAGAAGGGCCTCTTGCTGAGAAGAAGGTTCGTCAAGCGATTGCGTGGGCGACAGATCGCAATGCGATTAACGAAGCCGTTAAGTTCGGCGAAGCGTCTCCACTCTTAAGCGGAAACATTCCTGAAAACCACTGGGCTCACTTAGATGAAGAAATCTATCCTGAGCCGGATCCAGAGAAAGCGAAGCAGTTGCTAGAAGAAGCAGGCTATGGCGATGGACTTGATCTGAAAATGAAAGTGGGTACGAACCAATATCAAATCGATGCAGCCCAAGTAATCAAGCAGCAACTGAAGGATGTTGGCATTAATGTTGAAGTCGTTTCCCAAGAGAAAAGTGTCTTCTTTGAAGCACTTGGCGCTGGTGACTTTGAGATGACGGTTGTCGGCTGGGTTGGATTCGTCGATCCTGATGAATTCTTATACAACATCTTCCACACGGATGGGATGTACAACCAGCAAAACTACTCTAATCCAGAAGTAGACGAGCTGCTTGAGCAAGGCCGTCAAGAAATGGACCAGGAAAAGCGTAAAGAAATCTACGACAAAGCTCAAAAAATCATTGCTGAAGATGCACCGATGGTCTTCCTTTATGCGAATCCACACATTTCAGCGATTCGTGAGCGAGTCAAAGGCTTTGAAGTAGCTCCGACTGTAACGACTAAATCACTTGAAAAGACGAAAATCGAAGAGTAGGACTAAGGGGATAAGCGACCTTTTATTCAAGGCCGCTTTTTCCTTCATTCTTAGGAATTCTACCGTACAGGAGGGAGAAAAAAGGTGATTCAATACGTCATTAAGCGACTGCTTATATCCATTCCCGTGTTGTTCGGAATTTCTATCGTCGCGTTTTTCATCGTTCGGCTTGTCCCTGGAGATACCGTAACAGCCATGCTTGGGAACAGTTATACCCCTGGGCAGGCAGAAGCGCTGCGTGCGAAATATGGATTGGATGAACCACTGATCCAGCAGTATATTTTATGGTTAGGCAATGTGATAAAAGGAGATTTTGGATATTCTCAATTTACGAATACCCCGGTATTACAGGCGATTTTAGCTCGATTACCAATTACCATTGAGTTGGCGATTCTGAGCGTTGTCATCGCTGTTATATTAGCGATTCCGCTTGGAACAATCGCGGCTTTGAGAAGAAACAGCAAGTTTGATTATAGTGCCAGTTTTTTTGGGATGCTTGGGATTTCCATTCCGAACTTTTGGCTCGGAACATTAATGATTCTCTTCTTATCTTTATATGCAGGGTGGTTTCCATCAGGAGGCTTTGTCGGACTGTACGAAAGTGTTTGGGGGAATTTAAAGAGTATGATTTTACCTGCGATTGCACTTGGAACCGCGGTAGGAGCCGTGGCGATGCGGATGACGCGTTCCTCCATGCTTGAGGTGACGAACCAGGAATATATCAAAATGGCACGGGCCAAAGGGGTCTCCAGTCAGCGGTTGATATGGAAGCATGCGATTAAGAATGCATTGATTCCAGTAGTGACCGTTCTAGGGATTCAAACCGGCTATTTGCTCGGCGGTTCGGTTGTCATTGAGCAAATTTTCGGATTGCCTGGTGTCGGTCAGCTGGCGTTATCGGCAATTACCAACCGTGATTACGCACTGCTGCAAGGCACGATATTATTTATCGCCAGCGCTTTTGTCATTGTCAACTTGATCGTCGATGTCATTTATGGATTTCTAAATCCGCAGATTCGTTACTAGGAAGGAGGGATCATGGGTGTCAGACCTGTGGTATCAATTAAAGAAGAATAAAATTGCGATGTTCGGTTTGTTTATGACGTTAGCCTTGATTATTTTGGCGATTGCCGCTCCTGTCATTGCTCCCTACGATCCGTACAAAATGTCACCGGAGGCAAGACTTGCAGGACCTAGCTTTGCTCACTTGTTAGGGACCGATCAGTTCGGCCGCGATATTTTGAGTCGGATCATTTATGGAACAAGAATTTCATTGCAAGTCGGAATCATTTCCGTCGGTCTTTCTTTCGTACTTGGAACAATCATCGGAGTCGTCGCTGGTTATTATGGAAAATGGGTCGATGCCGTGTTGTCTCGCTT
>NZ_JRNX01000523.1 GCF_000786645.1 Halobacillus sp. BBL2006 | reverse complement strand
TTTGTTAGATACTTCGTGGTTGGAATGGGAGAGTTTTCGGTCCACGGCTTGTGGTAGAAGGGTGTAGGAGCATAATACAGAAATAAACCGCTCAGATTTATTTCTGAGCGGTTTATTTCTTGCTTATATAATGTAAAAGAAAATCGTAAAGAAATGGAAAATCGATCCTCCAAGTACGAACAAGTGCCAGACCATGTGATGATAAGTAAAGCTTCGCCATACGTAAAAAATGGCTCCGATCGAGTACATAGCGCCTCCAACGACTAAATAAGTGATTCCGGCCGCAGGTACCTCAGCAGTAAGTGGTCCCCAGGCAAGAATTATCTGCCATCCCATCAGCACATAAAAGATTGTGGATAAGACAACAAACTTTTTCACAAAAAAGACTTTGAAAATGATACCTGAGATCGCCATTCCCCAGACGATACCGAACAATGTCCATCCAAGCGCACCACGTAGTGGAACAAGTAGAATGGGTGTATAGGTCCCAGCTATGAAAAGATAAATCGCAGAGTGGTCAAAGATTTCAAAGAGATCTTTCGCTTTTCCTGGTGGGAAACTATGGACTAAGGTCGAAGATACATAGAGAAGAAGCATAGTTACTCCGTAAATAGAAACGGAAACAATATGCCAGGCATTCCCGCCAATACTAGCAAAAATAATCAAAAGCACAAGCATAGCTACGCTTAGAATCGCACCGATACCGTGTGTAATAGCATTAGCGATTTCTTCACGTTTGGAGAAAGTGTGAGTCATCATTATTCTTTTTCAGCCCCAATATCATTGAATTAATTATTATTATACGCTCTTATGAATCGTTATTAAAGGGCAACCGTATTTTACAGGTTTATCCAACTGGGTAATCGGGGTAAAGAAAAGAGCTTGAAGAGTTTGCTAGGAGAGGTATGTCGGAATTTGCTGGTCGAGATTTGTTTCGATTTATGTTAAACTATTCATGGTTCACATGAGCGTCTCTAACTGCTCCTTCAGTTGCTCGATATAAAGGAGTGAATGATTACAATGGTAAGTTTAGAAAAAGAAAGACTCGAATTGGAGCTGCCCGAGGTATCGGAATTGATGATACCTTCAGAAAAAGTAGCCCACGTACAAATGGGAAACCCTTTGGAACATGCTTTGCTTGTCCTTGTCAAGTCTGGATACTCGGCTGTGCCCGTTTTAGATCCGACTTATAAATTCCAAGGGGTCATTAGTAAAACGAAGATTTTAGAAGAAACGTTAGGTATTGAAGACTTTGAATTGAATCGTCTATCTGATATCCAGGTCAATGAAATTATGGACACCGATGTTCCTTGCTTAAATTTGGATGACAATATGATTGATGCGTTGCATAAGTTGATTGATTTTCCGTTTGTCTGCGTAACGAATGAGGACGGGGAATTTGATGGAATTGTAACTCGCAGGACGATTTTGAAGCAGTTTAGTAAGCATTACCATGAAACGCTTAAGCACCTATAAACCGAACGACTATCAGGTCAACCTATGTTAAAATAGATGGCATCGTAATGATGCCATCTATTTTTTTGACAACATCTATATTTTAAAAACAGGATGGACAAAAAGGCTATTAAACAATCGTGCAGGATTGTTGAAGACTCGATTTCGAGATATGTGTCGATTCCGTCGCCGGTATATGGTGAAGGAGGTCGGAGAAATAGCTCGCTTTCCGTGGGCGTACGGTGAGCCTCCTCAGGCTGCGCCGAGGCCATTGAAAAAGTGCTTACAGATAAAATTCACACAAGGTCACCCACTACATTTAGGTGCTAACCTTCTTTTAGACGCCTTCATATGGACATACACTGTTCGATTTTTTAGAATAGCTAAGTTTTTCAGTGGCCTCGCTGCGCCTTCCGGGGTCTCACCCTGTCCTCTGATCCCACAGGAGTCTCGCCATTTCCCCGACCTCCTTTCGAAAAATGAGGGACGGAACAGGGATCTTATATGGATGAAATGCTCTTCAAGTATTGATATAAGAATGTTTACTCACCGTTCACTTTGAAGACGGAATTTTTTTACGTAAGGGTACGTTACCCATAAATCAAGCAGGGAGGGATGGAAAACAGGGAGACTCCTGCGGGATGAACAGACTAGACGGGACCCCGGAGGACGGAGTCCGA
>NZ_JRNX01000522.1 GCF_000786645.1 Halobacillus sp. BBL2006 | reverse complement strand
CAGCGCATGTCCGCGGAAAGGGAGTCGTTTTCCCCGCCACCATCCTCGCACATAAAAGTCTCGAAACAGAGTCTTCTAAAATCGGGAGCTTTTACTGAATAAGTAAATGACCAATACGATTTGAATGATTTATTCTTTAAGGAAGTTTTCCAAACGGTTCAGTCCTTTTTCGAGTGTTTCCAGGCTGTAGGCGTAGGATAGTCGCAAATAACCTTCCCCGTACTTAGAGAAAGCACTACCAGGAACAAGGGCCAACCCTGCCTCTTTGACTAGCTGAAGCGCAAGATCAAATGTCGATACTCCCCGGTTCTCGAACTTAGGGAAAATATAAAAGGCTCCGTCCGGAGAAGTGTATTCGATTCCCATATTGCTTAATCGTTTTTCAACATATTCTTTACGCATTCTATACGCCTCTTTCATATGCGCAGGATCCTCTTTTCCGTTGTTTAACGCCTCAAGAGCGGCATATTGACTGATGGAACTTGCACATGACACGTTGTATTGGTGAACCTTTAGCATATGCTTTGCAAGCCATTCCGGAGCAAGGAGATAACCGATTCTCCATCCGGTCATCGCGTGGGACTTAGAGACTCCATTTATAATAATCAACTGGTCACGAATAGAAGGAAAGGTCCCAATCGAAATATGTTCTTGCTCATAGACAAGCTCACTATAAATTTCATCCGCAATCATAAACAACTGATGATTTTCAATCACTTGAGCGATATTTTTAAGTTCTTTCTCTGTCAACGAGACCCCTGTAGGGTTAGAAGGATAAGGAAGGATGACCGCTTTCGTATTCGGAGTGATATGCTTTTCAATTAACTCTCCCGTCAATTTGAACTGATTTCCTCGTGTATCGACATGGACGGGTTTTCCTCCCGCCAAACGAATCAACGGTTCATATCCTGGGTACACGGGACCTGGAAGGATGACTTCATCCCCAGGTTTAAGAAGAGTTCGAAGGGTGACATCAATCGCTTGAGAGGCACCCACCGTTACAATGATCTCTTTTTCAGCCTCATAAGTTAACTGATAGGATAGATGGACGTGCCTTTGAATCGCTTTCCGAAGAGGAAGGATGCCAGCATTGTGCGTGTAGATTGTGTGGTTGTCTTGAATCGCTTTAGTGGCCGCCTCTTTGATGTGATCAGGTGTAGGAAAATCAGGTTGGCCGATCGTTAAGGAGACGACATCATCATACTGTCCGACCATGTTGAAAAATTGACGAATGCCGGATATTTGGATGTCTGTTACATTTTGGTTGATCAAATGTTCCATATAGCACCTCTTTATATAGATTTAACAAAATGTTCAAACAATTGAAACATATTGGTTGTCGAAATCTGTTATGATTTGAATGTATTATTGTTGAAAGGAGTTTTAGCATGAGACCCAATCGTATTTCTTTTGAAGATTTAGTGGATCAAAACAAGCAGCAACTACTAAAAGACGAAGAAGCTTTAGATAAAATTGAACGTGATATAGATGAAAAACACGTAAAGAAGTTGGCTCAAGCTCCATATGTAAACTGATGATATCACACGGCAAAAGCACCCGCATAGAAATAAGGGTGCTTTTTTTACGAGCTCATTACCTGAATGGAAGATCTCTCTTTTGTTATACTGAAATTACAAGTCATAGAAAGGGGTCCTTGATTGTGATGGAAGATGTCGGTTTAGTATTGGAAGGCGGGGGAATGCGTGGTGCCTATACAGCGGGCGTATTGGAGTTTTTGTTAGATGAAGATATTCATATTCCCTTTGTTGTTGGAGCTTCTGCTGGAGCATGTAATGGAAGTTCTTATGTAGCAAAACAGAAAAAAAG
>NZ_JRNX01000521.1 GCF_000786645.1 Halobacillus sp. BBL2006 | reverse complement strand
AGCCACGCCAGGACCGCTTCAGTAAATTCCGGAGCGTAACGATGGTCGCGTGTATGAGAAGAGGCACTGATTCGATTGTAAAAAACTCCTTCTGGAGGTTCACTTGTCAGATCAAGCGTTCCTTCATCAAGGTGCCATAATTCATAACGGAGGTCCAGTTCATCTAGTCGTTTCGTCAAATGGCCGGTCCATTCATCGTTTTCATGAAGTACATAAATTTTGCTCATTGATCCGACTCCTTTTTCACATGTGTTTCTATTAGTTTAACATATAAAACCCATCAAACTACTAGGAATAAACTCTCGAAGATGCTTGATTAATCTAGCAAACTGTGGCAGAGTGAAACTATAATCTAATTGTTCATCAATTATATAGGTTAAATGTAGGGGGACCAGTGTAGCTGGTTGAGATTGTATCCTTTTTGATACTGACCCTTAGAACCTGATCTGGTTTAGACCAGCGTAGGGAACATCTGAGACGACACATTCTATCGTTATAAGATATGCACCCTGGGTATGGTACCAGGGTGCTTTTTGTATGCGTTCATCCCTGTTTCCATATTCATAGGTTCTCCCTTTCTGACCATATGTGATGAACCTATTATGGAGGGATTCTTATGAAGAAATTTTTACTATTTTTGTTGGTGGTCATGCTGCTAGGAGCCTGTTCCAGTGAAGATGAAGAAAGTTCTGAAGCGAAAGCCGGTCAATCAGAAACGAAAGACATCAAGCTAGTTCTTGATTGGACGCCGAACACGAACCATACCGGTCTATACGTAGCTCAAGCGGAAGGATACTTTAAAGCTGAAGGATTGAATGTTGAGATCATGATGCCAGGAGAAGCCGGTGCTGATCAGCTCGTTGCTTCTGGGAAAGCGGACTTTGGCATCAGTGCGCAAGAAACGCTGACAGAAGCACGTGTCCAAGATATCCCGGTGGTTTCGATCGGAGCGATCATTCAGCATAATACTTCAGGCTTCGCCTCACCGAAAGACAAAAACATCACCTCACCTGCAGATTATGAAGGCAAAACGTACGGAGGCTGGGGCGCACCTGTGGAAAAAGCCGTTCTTTCCTCTTTGATGCAAAAAGAAAACGCAGATGTTGAGAATGTTGAAATCGTCAACATGGGAAACTCTGATTTCTTTACAGCGGTCGAACGCGACATTGATTTTGCCTGGATTTATTATGGCTGGACAGGTGTCGAAGCCGAACTCCGCGGCCAAGAACTGAACATGCAGTATTTGACCGATTACTCCGATAAACTCGATTACTACACCCCCGTTTTAACGACGAATGAGAAAATGATTCAGAATGACCCTGAGACCGTAAAAGCCTTCATGGCAGCCGTTTCTAAAGGGTATGAATATGCGATTGATCAACCGGAAAAAGCAGCGGATATCCTCATTGAAGCTGTACCGGACCTTGATCCTGGACTCGTTAAAGCCAGCCAAAAATGGCTTTCACCTAAATATCAGGACGATGCAGAGCAATGGGGAACTCAAGATGTTACAGTATGGAAAAATTATTCAGACTGGATGTACTCCCATGATTTACTAGATAACGAGCTGGACGCTGAAAAAGCGTTTACGAATGAATTTTTACCAGAAAAGGAGACAGAATGATGACCAATTCACTTGTGAGCATTCAAATTTTACCAAAGACAAAAGACGGGGAAGATGTGATTCCTTACGTCGATCACGCGATTTCAATCATTGATGCTTCAGGATTGAAATATGAAGTCCATCCGCTTGAAACGACCATCGAAGGAGATTTGTCTGAAATCCTTCCGTTAATTGAAAAAATAAACGAAGCCATGGTTGAGCGTGGATGCAAGAATGTCATTTCCCAAATCAAAATTCTGTATCAGCCGGATGGAGCTTCCATGGATCAGCTGACAGAGAAGTATCGGTCATGAAAAGAGAATTTAAAAAAGGATGGAGACCGGCTTCGGTCCTCATCCTTTTGCTCCTTATATGGGAAGCAAGCAGCCGTTTTTTAAATGTTCCTGATTGGTTATTACCTGCTCCTTCGCTCATTGCCAAGGAAGGAATAATCGGATGGAACGGCTATTCACACCATCTTTTTTCAACGATACAATTAACGGTTGCCGGGTTTCTGATCGGGGCGAGTGTCGGACTGATCATTGCAATCGCTCTTCACCTAATTCCGTCTTTAAGAGAAGCAATTTATCCATTGCTGATCTTGTCTCAGAATATTCCAATCATTGTGCTGGCTCCACTTTTAGTAATCTGGTTCGGCTTCGGCGCACTTCCTAAATTGATTGTCATCGTATTAGTCTGTTTTTTTCCGATTGCTGTTTCAGCGATGGATGGTTTGAAGCAAACGACTCCGGAGCTAAAGCACTACATGCACATGGCCGGGGCGACAAAGGGTCAGATCTTTCGCAAGCTCGAGTGGCCGCATGCGCTGCCGTCAATTTTCTCAGGGTTGAAGATTTCAGCCACTTATAGTGTCATGGGAGCCGTCATTTCAGAATGGCTAGGAGCTAATCAAGGCATTGGCGTATATATGACTTTAGCCTCCTCTTCCTTTCGTACCGACCGTGTCTTCGTAGCAATCTTTTTAATAATGGTATTGAGCTTGCTGTTTTTCTTTCTCATCACCTTAGCAGAAAGAAGACTGACCAAATGGCAGAGCAAAGGGGCTGGTGAAGCGCATGAGTAAATTGTTAATTGAAAACTTATCGATGTCATTCGAAGGCAAATCTATCATTAGGAAAATTTCTCTTCATGTGAATGAAGGAGAATTTGTTTCCATCCTCGGCCCTTCCGGAAGCGGAAAAAGCACGCTATTTCACCTCGTTGGCGGATTATACAATCCTGACGAAGGACGTATCCTGTTAAACAACAAGGACATCACAGGACAGAAAGGATCGATCAGCTATATGCCTCAAAGTCCAGCCCTTTTCCCATGGCGGACCTTAGTGGACAATGTTCTTCTCGGAGGAGAGATCAAAGGAGATACGGATCGCGAGGCTGCTTTAAATATGATTGAAAAAGCTGGATTGAGCGGCTATGAAAATAACTATCCCAGTCAGTTATCAGGCGGCATGAAACAACGGGCCTCCTTTATAAGAAGTCTATTAAGCCCTCAATCACTCATCTGTCTCGATGAACCTTTCTCTGCCTTAGATGAATTTACGAGAATAGAAATGCAGGAATGGCTGTTATCCATTTGGGAAGAACACC
Source organism: Halobacillus sp. BBL2006 (assembly GCF_000786645.1). Classification (GTDB taxonomy): domain Bacteria; phylum Bacillota; class Bacilli; order Bacillales; family Halobacillaceae; genus Halobacillus. The sequence continues at coordinate 1,423 of NZ_JRNX01000521.1, read as the reverse complement.
AGAAATCTATCCTCTTTGTCACACACAATATCGAGGAGGCTCTCTTTTTATCAGATAGAGTGATTGTTCTTTCAGACCGACCCGCGCGAGTCGTAGAAGAATTTGAAGTTCCTTTCCCTCGCCCAAGAGAGCAGTCCATACTCTTAACAACCGAATTCTTAGAGTGGAAAAAAGAAATCTTTCAGAAACTGCAGGTGCTTGCATGAATCCTATCATCGATGCCCACATCCACCTTGATTTATATGAAGAATCATTTAGGAAACAGATGCTCTCTGAACTCGATCAAAATTCGATTATACATCTTATTGCTGTTTCCAATGACTTGAACTCTTGCTTAAAAAACTTGACGTGGTCTATGCAGGAGCAAAGAATCAAACCAGCACTGGGTTTTCACCCAGAGCAGAGCCTTCCTTCTAAGGAAGAAGCTGAGAAAATTGCGGACCTAATTCGACGGTACGAAAAACATATCGTTGCGATCGGTGAAGTCGGTTTACCCTACTATACTCGTCAAGACCATCCAGAAATACACGTACCTCCGTATTTAGATTTGCTGGAACATTTCTTACGTCTTGCTAATGAGTTAGACAAGCCTGTCGTGCTTCATGCCATCTATGAAGATGCAGATCTTGTCTGTGACTTATTAGAAAAACATCAAATAAATCATGCTCACTTCCACTGGTTCAAAGGGTCACCTTCTACAATTAAACGGATGATCAATAACAGATTTTTCATTTCTGTCACTCCTGACTGTTTATATGAAGAAGAGATACATGATCTAATTAAACAGTATCCATTAGATCTCATAATGGTGGAAACCGATGGGCCGTGGCCATTTGACGGACCTTTCGAACATCTAGCAACCCATCCTAAGATGATCCACGATTCTGTCAGAAAGATCAGCGAGCTTAAGAATCAAGCGATAGAAACGGTATACGACCTGCTTTATAAGAATACGGTGAAATTTTATAGACTAAATCGAAACGAATGAAGAGGAACCCCGTCCTCTTCATTCACTCCCCTTTATTCCGACTAATACACTGTGTATAATAGGCCTTAAAGGAAGGTGAACGAAATGAGTATTCCAAAGCCACTCGTTCAAATAAATCAAATGTTTATTGTTATCACTGTCTTACTTGGACTTTCGTTTCATTATTCATGGTTGTTTCTCCCGTTCGTAATCGGGGTCTACACATTGATTACCAAAAAGAACCCAGTGATTATGCTCAGTAAAAACTTCTTAACTAAACCCGCCCATCAATATATTCCAGAAGACCGCGATCAGCAGATTTTCAACCAATGGATTGCAACAATATGCATCGGACTGTCGATTGTCTTCTTTTATTTCAATCTTCAAGCCCTTGGCTATGTATTCGGTACGATGGTTATCATCGCTGCCGGCCTCGCTCTTCTCGGCTTTTGTATC
>NZ_JRNX01000520.1 GCF_000786645.1 Halobacillus sp. BBL2006 | reverse complement strand
AAATTAGAAGAAAAAACGAAAGAAAAGTGTACAGTCTAGCCATCACTCGAAGTCCACAACAAGTCATATACATGGAAACAGAGATCATAAGAAATGCAAGTATCCAGAAAGGCGTATTCGGGAGTACCCACAGACTGATGATCCTGCAGAATAGCAAGATAATTAATAAACCAACGCAAGTAAAATAAAGAACGAAAAGGAAAGAGAATGGTTTTCCAATCCATTTTGAAAATATCTTTTCATTGATTTTAAAAAAATCGATATCCGGATAGGTCTTTGCAATCCACCATAACAATAGTAAAACAAACTGTAGTAAAAACCCTCCAATCAATAATGAAATCCATCCATCTTGTTTCGCTGATTCATGCAAATCATAGGGTAAGGAAAGGATCCCTACTCCAATTTGCGTTTGAATGATAACGAAAAAGAATTGTCGACGAGATATTTTCGGCTCATTCGCTGGATTGTTCTGGCTGGATGGGTTGTTTGGTTTGGTCTGTGTGCTGGCTTGATTGGTTTGGTTGTTTTGTGTTTGATTGGTTTGCGTTTGATTGGTCACTTTGTTTCCACTCCCTTGATGAATCTATAGCCAAAGGCTGGATGGAACGAGAATCCTTAGGACGGTTTTTCATCATAAATAAAGGGACACGTACGAATGTATCTTTCAAATCTTTCAATCTTAATGGAGCTAATGGAGCAAAATAAGGGACTCCAAATGACTGGAGATTCGTTAGATGAATCAGTAGGAACAAGAATCCGAAAGATATTCCGACAAATCCTAAGCTCCCTGCTAACACAATCAGTGGAAACGTTAAAAGTCTTAAAGTCGTACTCAATTCATTGGAAGGAACAACAAATGAGGCAATTGCCGTTAAAGCGACGACGATAACCATCAAATTTGAAACCAACCCCGCTCGTACGACTGCATCTCCGATAACGAGACCACCTACAATCCCAATTGTCTGACCAATCGGCTGTGGCAGCCTTATCCCCGCTTCACGTATTAACTCAATTATGATGACCATCACAAGGGCTTCAATCATAGGGGGATAAGCAATTTCATTGATGGAACTTTTCACCGGCATAATTAATTCATCAGGTATCACTTCAAAGTGAAAACTGACTGTCGCAATATAAAAAGCAGGTAAACCAACGGCTATGATAAAACTGGCCAACCGAATCAAACGTACGAAGGTACCAGTGTACCAGCGCATGTTGTAATCATCCGGTGCCTGATAGAACATGAAAAAGGTTGAGGGGGCAATTAATGCCGTCGGGCTCCCTTCTACCATAATAGC
>NZ_JRNX01000519.1 GCF_000786645.1 Halobacillus sp. BBL2006 | reverse complement strand
TATTTTTCTTCTTTTCATCCGCTAATTCGCCTGATTCTTTCTTAGCAGATTCAGACTTCGCTTTCAGGAATTTTTTCAATCCTTTTTCGGCTTCTGCTGGAGAAGCATCCTTAGCGATTTTTCCATTTTCTTTTAACATTTCAATCAGACGCTCATCATTGGCAATTGCCAAATCAAATGGTAATCCTGATTCAGAATGAGCCTGAGACTTATGTAAGTCTTTATATGGTTCTAAAGACTTCTCTACCGCACTTGTACTCATAGGCCCGACTGTCAGTGCGAGCGCCAGAGCGGAGGTTAATATTTTACCTGTTTTTTTCAAAGACTTTCTCCCCTTTACTTAATTTTGAAAATTCATATGCTGCATGTACTAATTTATCAAAATTTACAGAATAATCAATCAGAATTTTGGCGTTTTTCAAAAAATAAAGCATATAGACTACATCGGAATTTAAAGCGTTAAAGCAACAATTAGTTCTTTCGATTCACGAAATAAAATATTAAAAAATCACCATAAATAGAGGATTATGCCATTTGTTTATTATAATATAAGGTAAAATGACCTATAAAATTGAAAAGAAAATAAAAA
>NZ_JRNX01000053.1 GCF_000786645.1 Halobacillus sp. BBL2006 | reverse complement strand
TTTCTCTACGTCCTCTTTGAATTGGTTATGCTCGTAATTGCTCTCAAGCTCAAGATCATTTTCATCAGGAACATCTTCACTCAGCATCAAATCGGTCAATCCTTGCTGATTCATCAACCGATTCTGGACAGCTTTTATGCGCGCTTTGGCGGCATCAAACGTCTCTTCTTGTGAAGGGTGTTCATCGAGTCTGGCAAAGGACAGAATTGTCGTCTCTTTTGTCCTATGATGATAAGCAATCAGCGTCTGGCAGAATAATAGATGATAGTTCGATAGATTCAAGTCATCTGTTTTCGCTGCTGGCACTGGCTCATAATCAGAAATGGCATCGTAGCTTATATAACCGACGCCCCCACCAGTAAATGGAAGAGCAATATCCGGAATTTTCACATCAAGCTGATCAACGACTTGGTTAAATGCCTCTTTGAAAGAGCCGGCCGTTTGCTGTTTCTTTTTATGGAAATCCATTACAGTGAAAGAAGAATCTTCTTCTTTGATTTCCACCATTGGATCTAATCCGATAAAAGAATAATTGGACCAAGGCGATTCCGGGTCCTGGCTTTCGAGCATATATACCGCTTCATCTTTCAAAGCGTGAAACATGTGAATCGGTGTTAGTGTATCCGTGTAAAACGATTGAATAATCGGAATGGTTCGATGCGTAGAAGCATCTTGTTTAAATGATTCGTACGTGGTCATGGGCTCACCTCTCCATAGTGTGGTATGGAGAATGAGACGTTGAGGGAATATAGTGGAGGATGAAAATCTTTGGCAAGGCAATCCTACGGCTCCTTCGTCCGATGATCCCTTTGCTCACTCTGCTCAACTCATCCCGTACCTCAACTCTACTATTCTCATTCTCATCTCTGCTTATCTCATCTAAATACTTTTTAACAGTCTATAAAATTCAGACAATAATGTCAACCAGTTCACAATATTCTATTCGATCCATGGGAATGTGGATATGATAAAAATAATAAAATTAATTTGAACGGAATTCTGGAACCATACGTCATATAGGTAGGTCGGAAAAGAGGATTGATTATGGACTCAACTATCAAACGTGCGAAACAAGGGGACCAAAAAGCTTTAGCCAGCCTGCTAAAAGAGAACTATAGCTTTCTTGTTAAGTATGTCTGGAAATTGAGCGGTGATGAACAAACAGCTTACGATATCACCCAGGAGACCCTCGTTAAAGCAATTCAAAAGATTCATCAATATAGAGGAAAATCAAGTTTTTCAACATGGCTGATTCAGATCGCCACCCATACGTACTTGGATGCAAAAAGAAAGCAAAAGCGAATGCAGGCGTTTGAAAAAAAGGAAAAAGATCGAATGAAACAGGAAAGTCTGACTGTTTCGCTTCCTGACGAGTGGTATGACGTACAGGAAGCGCTTTGGAAATTAGAAGACCAGCACCGCATCCCCATCTTATTGAAACATTACTATGGATATGATTATGAAGAGATTGCACGAATGACAAAAGTGAAACAAGGAACGTTGAAGTCGCGTGTCCATTATGGA
>NZ_JRNX01000518.1 GCF_000786645.1 Halobacillus sp. BBL2006 | reverse complement strand
CCTCGCTCTTCTCGGCTTTTGTATCGGCTGTACCATCCGATACCGCTACATGATGTGGAAGCACCAGCGCATGAAAACCAGTTCTTAAGAAAAGTTAACAAGATGATAATATAAAGAAAAGCCTGGTCCAAGTGGATCAGGCTTTTTCAATGTCTCATTCCTGCGTATTACCAATTGCTGGGATTGGCTGTTCTTTAAATATTTTTGCTAAGTGCACTGTATTGTAAGCAAGCATCTCAATATGATTTTTCGTAAAATCATTTTCGATTCCGTTTGCCTCAATAAACGATGGACCTGGTCCAGCTTCTCCTACCCAGTAGGCATCTACATTGGGCGGGATGACGAAACCGATATGTGACATCCGGTATAGGATGGATTGAGCAGCATTTTTCGCTCCATCTTCGTTACCAGTAATCACGACACCGGCAACTTTATTATAATAGACCGCCTGTCCATAATCATTTGTCTCACCGCTGCTGCCATACATTCGTTCAAGCACCTTAGTCGCTATGCTGCTTTTCTCTCCCAGCCACAGTGGTGTACCTAGCACAACAATATCCGCTTCTTTGATCTTCTCAAAGATATATGGCCATTCGTCCCCCTCGCCCAGATCTTTACTTATTCCATAAGGGAGATAATAATCCGCTAACCGGATACTCTCATAAGTAACGTCTTCCCTTTCATAGATTTTTTCTACCTCTTTCCATAAAGCTTCTGTATTTGACGGATTTTCTGAACTCTTTAAGGATGCGTTTAAAAATAATGCTTTCACCCGACTCATGCAACTCCTCCTTTCCAATCTCTTACCCCTATCTCCTTAGTGTAAATCATTGGTAAATAGGGTATAGAAATACTAAGCATTTAGTATAGGAGGATCTTTATGAGCGAATATAAATTAGGTGAAAAAGTCACTGATTTTACATTACCGACGACTTCTGGCACTGACTATTCGTTTGAAGACCATAGGAACGAAAACGGAAGCAGCTGGCATTTGATCATTTATTTCAGAGGATCGTGGTGCCCAGCGTGTATGGAAGAATTGAAAGAGCTTCAAGCAAGTAAAGGATATTTTGAAGATAAACAAATCAAATTGACGACGATTTCTACCGACCATCTGGATAGTTTGAAGAAGATGGTGGAAGAAAACGACTTTACATTTCCTGTGTTGGCTGATCAGGAGTTAACCTTCTTGAAAGAATACGGCGTTCACTATCACAATATAGACAGTCCTTATGAAGACCACGGCACTCACGGCGAACCCGCCTACTTTTTAACAGATGAAAATGGGAAGCTTCTTTATCAGCAAAGACAAACCAGCCCTTTCGGCCGTCCTCATCCAAAGGAACTCCGTAAAATCATTCAATACATTAAGAAAAATTTAAAATAATTGAGCTAAATTTGGAAACCGGATAAATACAATGAAAAAACCGAATCCTCTTTCAGGGGACTCGGTTTTACCTGTTTAATAGAGTTTGTATATCCTAGGATTGCCTTATTTAAAGATAGGCTCGCAACTTTTCAATACGAGCACGGTTGTATCTTTGTACCATAATGAAAGGCAAATTAAATAAAACTGCATACAACATCATGATCCAGCCGGCCCATGGGGGATTAAACAGAAAAAAAAACGGTGCTGGCAGCATTTGCAACCAATGAGACAGCTCAGAGCGATTTGTTTGCATCTTGAACGTGTGGAAATCTGTCACATTGCGTAAGTAGATTCCAGTCTTCCCTTTTCCTTGATTAACCCATTTTCTTGCTTCAGGAAGACGGTGTTTCCATTTCTTTATTTTAAGACGCTCATAGATGTTCCCGTTTTTCTCCCACCTCTTCAATCTATACACTTTTGGAAAAGACATAATAAAAGATTCAGGACATTGAGAGACTAGGAAACTCACACTTAAATGAATAAACAGCCAGGCGACGATATTCATAATAATCATCAAGAAGAGCCTCTTTTCTTCCCTGCTATATTACGCCCCTTCCATGTCGATTGCCTAAATAAAAAGGTTCTCAATAATGAATAACCGAAAAGCAAAACAAAAAAGATAA
>NZ_JRNX01000517.1 GCF_000786645.1 Halobacillus sp. BBL2006 | reverse complement strand
GCAGCGCCGCGAGCCACTTTTGACGATGCTGGTTTAAACTTGTGGTCCGATGCGTTGCATGCAAAATTGGTTGCACACGAAGTAGAGGTTGCTGCAGATGACCTTGCCGTTCTTCCGTACACGTCAGGAACGACAGGACTGCCAAAAGGATGCATGCATACGAACCGAACCGTTCAAGCCAATACGCTGGGAGGGGCCTATTGGGCTCGAACGACCACAGATTCTAAAAGCCTGGCTACGCTGCCATTTTTTCATGTGACAGGAATGGTGCAAAGCATGCACATTCCGATCTTCAGCGGCAATTCCATGGTGATTATGACGCGATGGAACAGGGAAACGGCCCGACAGCTGATTCGTGATCAGCAGTGCACACACTGGGTGACAATCAGTACAATGCTCATCGATTTCCTTGCTAATCCGGAAGTGAAATCAGAAGACCTACGTTCGCTCTACGCGATTTCAGGGGGAGGAGCCTCGTTTCCAAAAGCTGTGGGAGAAAAGCTTTATCAGCTGACAGGATTAGAGTTCGTAGAAGGATACGGATTATCAGAAACGATTGCTCAGACTCATTTCAATCCGCCTGATCGGCCGAAGCTCCAGTGTCTTGGGGTTCCTTCCTTTAACGTCGATGCCCGCATACTTGATCTCGGTACGAATGAGGAAGTGGAACCGGGTGAAATTGGTGAGATTGTCGTTAACGGCCCTCAGGTCATGGTCGGTTATTACAACAGAGCAGAAGAGAATGAAAGTGCTTTTGTAGAAATCGGCGGCAAATCTTTCTTCCGCACAGGGGATATCGGCCGTTTTGATGAAGAGGGTTATTTCTTCATTGTCGACCGTGTGAAACGGATGATTAATGCCTCCGGCTATAATGTCTGGCCTACGGAAGTTGAATCTGCCCTTTATGATCATCCGGCTGTCCAACAGGCATGTGTCGTCGGAATTCCGGATCCTCGTAAAGGAGAGAACATCAAAGCCTTCGTCATTTTGAACGAGGAATACAAAGGCGAAGTTACCGAGGAAGAGATCGTCCACTGGTCGAAAGAACGCATGGCCGCCTATAAGTATCCTCGATTGGTTGAATTCAAGACCGAATTCCCAACGACGAACAGCGGGAAAATTCTTTGGCGTAAGCTTCAAGAAGAGGAACGAGAGAAGGTCGAAGGCAGTCAGCGGACGTAAGCAGTCATCCACCCGTGCCTGGAAAAATACTCGTTTTCGCTTTTTCCAGGCTCACGGGTTTTCCTACTCTTAAAGGGGGAGTCTAATGGATATTTTAATTCAGCAGCTTTTCAATGGGCTGACGATCGGCAGTGTGTACAGTCTGGTAGCTTTAGGACTTACGCTCGTCTACGGAATTTTGCACATTCCTAACTTTGCTCACGGCGCCTTATATATGCTTGGCGCTTATGTCACTCTCACGATGATGCTTTTATGGAACATTCCTTACTGGATTTCCATGGCAATTTCGGTTCTTGTCGTTGGTCTTCTCGGTGTCTTGATGGACAGACTTGTGTTTCATCCTTTGCGTAATGCCCCGCCGATTCACGATAAGATTGCGGCGATCGGGATGCTGCTTTTTCTTGAAGCATTCGCTCAGCTGATCTGGGGAGCGGATTACCGGACGATGGAAACGCCTTACGGACAAGTGATTGACATGTTCGGGTTAACCGTTACCATGCAGCGCATCCTCATTAATATCGGAGCGGTAGGTGTCATGATTTTACTCTACTTATTTTTGAAAAAGACCTACATCGGAGCTACCATCATCGCTATGGCTCAGAACCGTGAAGGGGCGAACCTCGTCGGTATCAATACGAATAAAGTTGCAATGTTAACCTTCATGATTTCAGGTGGACTCGCTGCCATCGCTGCTTCTTTATCGGCTCCAATCAACCTCGTTTTTCCGGGGATGGGCCATTTGGTCATTTTGAAGGCCTTTGTCATCATCATTCTTGGAGGAATGGGAAGTGTGCCTGGAGCGATTTTAGGAGGGTACATCCTTGGCTTTACGGAAAGTCTCGGGGCAACTTACATTTCCAACGATTATAAAGATATTATCGCGTTCGTGCTTCTCGTCATCATCTTATCCATCAAGCCTAAAGGTCTTTTTTCCAGGGAGGGATTCTAAATGCTATCGCTTCTGAAGAAAAGAGGCTTGGTCATTGGAGTTATTCTTCTGGCCATTGTCTTTCCGTTTCTTTCACAAAATGATTATTTTCTCCACGTTTTAACGTTAGCGTTCATTTGGATGATTGCCGTGTATGGTCTGAACCTCTTAGCTGGCTATACGGGTTATCTGTCGCTTGCCCATGCCGGATTTTTTGCTGTAGGCGCTTATGCCTTAGGTCTTCTTACTGTGAAAGCAGGGGTTAATTTCTGGCTGGCACTAGTCCTCGCCTGCTTGATCACGAGCGCTTTAGGGTTTTTAGTTGGTTTAGTCGCACTAAGAACGAAAGAACATTTTTTCGCGATTTATACTTTGTGTGTTGGCTATATCATTTACCTAGTCATTGATAAGTGGGACAGCTTAACCGGAGGCGTACGTGGATTGATTGGAATACCCGCTCCAGCAAGTATCGGTCCAATTTCCTTTGATACGGCCCTCTCCCAATATTATTTGATTCTGCTTTTTCTATTGCTCACTGTCCTCGTTATGTACCGGATCATTCATTCCCTTTCAGGAAGAACATTCATTGCCATCCGCAACAGTGAAGAGCTCGCACAGACGATCGGAATTTCAACGATGAAAAATAAATTGCTCGTCTTTGTCCTTTCCACATTCTTTGCAGGTTTAGCCGGAGCTTTATATGCATCCTTCATCCGCTTCATCGGTCCTGATATTGGTTATATCACGATCATTTTCGATTTCCTTACCTACCTGCTTGTAGGTGGAATCGGAACATTGGCTGGACCGATTGTCGGTACATTTCTCGTCGTGACGGTTTCCCAATCCCTGCAGTTTTTGCAGGATTACCGGATGTTGATCTTCGGTCCATTGTTAACGCTGCTCATTATTTTTTATCCGAGAGGAATCGCCGGTGCCTTTTTTGACTGGAATAGGAAACGGTCTCTGAAAAAGAGGGTGAAGATGAACAAAAAACAGCGTTATGTCAAACCGCAGTCCGAATCCGAAACAGAGAAGAGAATCAAGGAGGGATGACGGAGTGTTAATCGAAACAAAACAGCTTACGAAGAAGTTTGGAGGCTTAGTGGCCGTGAATGCGGTCGACTTTGCAATTGAAAAAGGTAAAATCAATGCCATCATCGGTCCGAATGGAGCAGGAAAATCTACTTTTTTCAACTTAGTCAGCGGAAGCTACCAGCCAAGTTCTGGCGAAGTCCTTTATAAAGGAAAGAACATTACAAAGCTTGCTCCAAATAAAATTGCCGAGTTAGGGGTGGCCAGAACCTTTCAGACGACGAATCTATTTGAGGAGTCGACGGTGCTGGATAACGTCATTGTCGGTCACCGGCTGCGCACGAATTCTAGCTTGCTGGATGCGGTATTAAGGACGAAGCGTTTCAAAAGAGAAGAGAAAAAGTGCATGGATAAAGCGATGGAAGTTCTTGATTTCGTCGGTTTAACTCATGTTTCTGATAAGCTTGCCGGAAATATCACCCAGGAGGAAAAGAAACGGGTCGCTTTCGCGCTCGCCATGGCTACCGATCCAGAGATCGTCTTTTTAGATGAACCGGCGGCCGGCATCAACCCGGGTGAAACCGAAGGGCTGGCTGAACTGATGGAAAAGATGGTTCAAAGAGGCATCACGGTCTGCTTGATTGAACACAAAATGAAAATGATTATGAAGCTTGCAGACAAAATCATGGTGCTGAATTACGGAGAAAAGATTGCCGAAGGAACGTCTGATCAAATTATGAACAATCAAGCCGTAATTGAAGCTTAT
>NZ_JRNX01000516.1 GCF_000786645.1 Halobacillus sp. BBL2006 | reverse complement strand
AATGCCGTATTAAACTCTTCATCCGACTGATTAGCATTTAAATCATCAGCAAGTGCTCGGGAGAAGCTCGCAATCAGACCGTCATTCTCTTTTAATTTCTCGTTGGCTTCATCGCGGGAATAGCCGCCGGAAAGAGCAACCACACGCGCGACGCGAGGATGATCGATCAGTTCTTTATACTGATTGGCCTTCGTTGGAATTGTAAGTTTCAGCATAACATTTTGGTCATTTGAAAGATCATTCAAGTGCTTGAGAATTTCCTCTTTTAGAATCTCTTCACATTCTTCCTTGTTGTCACTGTGAATATTGACTTCCGGTTCAATGATCGGGACCAGACCGGCTTCAATAATGCGTTTGCCGACATCGAATTGCTGGTCCACGACAGCCTTGATGCCGTTTCGGTTCGGTTCATGAATGACAGAGCGCATTTTTGTGCCGAAAATGTTCCGTTCGTTAGCGCGGCTCAGCGTTTCATCTAAATCATGAATCGGTTTCATGAGCTGGACGCCATTTTCTTGTTCGGCGAGGCCTTTATCCACTTTCAGAAAAGGCACTACCCCTTGCTCAGCAAGGTAATCCGCTGTATATTTCCCTTCAATTTCGCGATCCATCGTCTGCTCAAACAGGATGGCTCCGAGTATTTTATCTGAGCTGAAGGAAGGAGATGTAATAATTCTTGTCCGCATGTCGTGCACAAGATCGAACATCTCGTCCTCGCCAGAATAGGAATCCTCAGGCACGCCATATGCCGCTAAAGCTTTAGGCGTGCTGCCGCCACTTTGGTCG
>NZ_JRNX01000515.1 GCF_000786645.1 Halobacillus sp. BBL2006 | reverse complement strand
AAACAAAAAATAAGAGAAACCAATATAGGTTAGGGGAACGTAAGTAAATCCATTATTTGCAAGAAAATAGGAGGAAAAGATCATGACGACCAGAATAGTCCTGATTGATGACCATAAATTATTCCGTGAAGGCGTAAAGAGAATATTAGACTTTGAATCTAGTTTTGAAGTAGTAGCTGAAGGTGACGATGGCAGTGCTGCCCTGCATTTAATCGAGGAGTACTCTCCCGACGTCGTATTAATGGATATCAACATGCCGAGTATGAATGGTGTTGAAGCTACTGCTGAGCTTACGAAAAAATATCCAGATTTGAAAGTGATCATCCTATCTATCCACGATGACGAAAACTACGTAACCCACGCACTTAAAACTGGGGCACAAGGGTACTTACTGAAGGAAATGGATTCTGACGCATTGATCGACGCGATCAAAGTTGTCAGTGATGGCGGATCCTACCTTCATCCGAAAGTAACTCACAACCTAGTTGCCGAGTATCGTCGTCTCTCTGAAAATAAAGGAAGCAGCGCTTACCGTACGATTGAATACCGTAAGCCACTGCACTTACTGACACGCCGTGAGTGTGAAGTGCTTCAGCTTTTAGCAGATGGAAACAGTAACCGCGGTGTAGCGGAATCGCTTTACATCAGTGAAAAAACCGTAAAAAACCACGTAAGTAATATTCTTCAGAAAATGAATGTAAATGACCGTACGCAAGCAGTTGTTACAGCGATAAAAAATGGCTGGGTTGAAGTCATTTAATTTACTTTAATAGAAAAGGGCTATCGTCTAAGGTATGAAAATGTATACCTCGGACGATAGCCTTTTTATTTTGGTGTTTTATAGTCTGGTGGATAATATTTCGTTTGATTCAATGCCTCCAATTGGTGGTTCGGTCAACGATGAGCGATATCTCATGCGATGTGGGCGATTCGTTTCCATATTTAGTCGATATGGTGATGGGTTTCGCTGATTCCAGCTTTCTTGAGCGATTCTTGAAGCGCTTTCGCCGATTTTTCCTGTAACTTGAGTGATATATCACCTGTTACCGTTGATTCACTAAAGACTCTGAGTGATTCCTACCCTCCCCCCTCCATAGAAACAGACTCAATTCGCTTGATATTCTGTTTTACTACCTTTCCCCTGACCTATATCCATTAATTCCCACCTCAGGTCATCCAGTATATGGAATTTACTATTTTGTTTGTATCGACCAGAACCAGTGAAGACTCAATGTGAATCTCACACTTTGACTACATTCTCTCGTTCATCCAAATTCCAGTTTATTGGTGCAAAGTAGTAGTGGTTCATGTAAAATGATAGAAAGAGAATTTGGTATATTTGCCTCTACATAATAGATAACGATCAATCGTTATATAAGGAGTTGGATCAGATGAAAACAGCGGTGCTAACAGACAGTACGGCTTACATACCTAGAGATGTTCGGAAAGCCAACAACATACATATGGTTCCGTTGAACGTCATTTTTGGTCATGAATCCTATCAGGAAGAAATTGATATAAATGCGGAAGATTTTTACGATATGGTAAAGGAAGGCGGTGAACTGCCGAAGACCTCTCAGCCTTCTATCGGTTCGATGACAAAGAAACTGGAGGAGCTTGCTTCTGAAAACTTTGATGCGGTTATAGCGATTCATTTATCCAGTGGCATCAGCGGGACATACCAGGCGATGATGACAGCAGGGGAGATGGTTGAGGAAATCGATGTGCACGTGTATGATTCCGAAATCAGCTGCCTTATGCAGGGCTTTTACGCACTGGAAGCGGCTGAACTGGCTGATAACGGAGCAACTCCCGAGCAGATTATCGCTCGCCTAGATGAAATGAAGCAGACGATGAACGCCTACTTCATGGTGGACGATTTGAGCCATCTCCAACGCGGGGGACGCTTGAACGGAGCCCAAGCCTTTATAGGAAGTCTTCTGCAGGTGAAGCCTGTCCTGCACTTTGTTGACACAAAAATCGTTCCTTTTGAAAAAATCCGGACCCGCAAAAAAGCGCTGAAGCGAATCATAAGCCTCTTTGAAGAATCTGTTCAAAAAGGTGGTAATTACAAAGCTTGTCTCATCCACGCCAATCAACTGGATGAAGCAGAACAACTGAAGCAAGAAATAGAAGAAAAGTTTGATAACGTCGCGGTTGAACTCAGTTATTTTGGCCCTGTCATTGGTACGCACCTTGGCGAAGGAGCCATCGGACTAGGTTGGTACCGGGAATCGTAAGTGTAAGCGCCTGTTTGTGAGACTCAAGCAGGCGCTTATTTTACAGAAGCAGGTGATGAAATGATTGATACCCTCCGCAGCTATTTTATTAAAGACTACTCCTGGATCCCTTCACAAATGCCTCATCACTCTTTCCCTCAGATCGCAGGCAAACTCCTTTTGAAACACGAACTTCTCTTTACTGAAAAAGAAATTTCATCATTCGTAGAAGCATCCGTTTTGACTGAAATTTCATCGGTAGAAAAATATTGGTGGGGCTATCGGTGCCGGCGCTGTGGCAATCAACAAAAAGATTTATTCGCAGAAATGCCGCATCACTCATGCGAAACGCCCTGTGTGTACTGTCGTTATTGCATTCAAATGGGACGTGTCCTCGAGTGTGAACCGCTTTACTTTGGAAGTCCTCATGTGGAGTGGCCGAAGTATGAAAGTCCATGTGAATGGGAAGGTTCGCTTACGTTTCATCAGCAGCTTGCCGCTAACGAAATCAAGCAGCTTGTAACAACAGGTCATGGTGAAAAACTTATTTGGGCCGTATGCGGAGCCGGAAAAACAGAAATGCTGTTTCCGGGTATAAAAGAGGCGCTACAGACAGGAAAGCGCATATGTCTGGCAACACCAAGGACAGATGTTGTACGTGAACTTGTTCCGCGTTTCCAACAGGCTTTTCCGGAAGTAAACATAGCTGCTCTGTATGGAGATAGCGAGGACAAAACTGGTGCAGCTTCCTTCGTAATTGCGACCACTCACCAGCTATACCGGTTTGCCCACGCCTTTGATGTGATAATCATTGACGAAATCGATGCCTTTCCGTTTCATAATGATTCTTCGCTTCATTTTGCCGTAGGCCGGGCGGCGAAAGAAGACGCTGCCCGCATTTATCTAACCGCCACCCCCAGGAAAGCACAGAAGAAGCGCATCCGGAAAAAATCGCTTCCTGCTGTTTTTATTCCGAAGCGGTTCCACGGCTGTCCACTGCCTGTTCCGAAGCTGCAACTCACTCCAACCCTTCATCGTCATTTAAAACGAAACCGGCTCCCCCGTTCGATCATAGAAAAAATTAGCTTTCAACAAAAATCTTCCCGCCAATTGCTGATATTTCTTCCTTCAAAACAGAAAGCAGAAATGATCGCTGATTACTTAAAATCTATTTCCTATAATGTAGAATTCGTCCATGCCGACGATCCCATTCGAGCGGAAAAAGTCAGTGCTTTTCGCCAAAAAGAATACAACATCCTCATTACGACGACGATTCTAGAGCGAGGCGTTACTTTTCCTTCTGTAGATGTGTACGTCATTGACGCGGGCCACGAGCTGTTTGATGAACCCGCCCT
>NZ_JRNX01000514.1 GCF_000786645.1 Halobacillus sp. BBL2006 | reverse complement strand
TGTTTTTTTATTTTATTGGCCACTTGTTTATATAAAGGAGTATTTGTATCCATATCCTCACCAACTTCTCATTATAGTTGTATTAAATCCTAATACCAATATAAAGCAATTACTTGAATTTTTCACCTATTCCATTCATGGCAACAATTTCTAATACATAATTAATACAAGTATAGCTTGATTTAGTCTTAAATATGTATTATATTAGTATTAGATTAGTTAAACCGACAGAGGAAGGGGTATCCTGATGCATAAACAGAGACTAGTCATAGCCGGAAGTGGAAGCACTTACACAATGGGTATGATGATGAGTTTGATTGAAGAAAAAGAAAACTTCCCTTTAAAAGAAGTGGTCTTTTATGACATTGATGAACAACGTCAAGAACGGAATGCGAAAGCAACAGAAATCCTATTTAAGGAGCGCTACCCTGAATTAGAGTCTTTCTCTTATACGACCAATAAAGAAATCGCTTTCAAGGATGCAGATTTTGTTTTTGTCCAGATTCGGACAGGCGGTCTCCCGATGCGAGAAAAAGATGAACAAATCTCTCTAAAACATGGCGTGGTCGGACAAGAAACATGCGGTCCAGGAGGCATGGCCTACGGTCTCAGGTCCATTAAGGATATGATTGAGCTCGTTAACGATATTCGAACATACGCACCACATGCATGGATTTTAAATTACACGAATCCAGCAGCAATTGTTGCGGTTGCCCTTAAACAGGAATTTCCTGACGATCATCGCCTTCTTAATATTTGTGATATGCCCATCGCCATCATGATCAGCTATGCGAAAATGCTAAACATTGACGTCTGGGAAATCGTCCCTGAATACTTTGGGCTGAATCATTTTGGCTGGTTTACCAAAATCTATGATAAATCAGGTAACGACCATACTGAACGATTAAAATCACGGATTATTGATGAGGGGTTCACCCCAGAGGACACAGAAATTGCGAATGATGTCTCCTGGCAGAAAACGTTTGAACAGGCCCGCCAAATGCTTATGGACTTCCCTGAATACCTTCCTAATACGTATTTACAGTATTACTTGTATCCCGATCAAATGGTTGAAAAAGAGGACCCTGAGCGCACGAGAGCACGGCAAGTCATCGAAGGCCGCCAAAATCGTGTTCACTCCTTGTGTGATGGAATCATTGAGAAAGGGACAGCTAAGGATGCGGATTTACACGTAGATATTCACGGAGTATTTATGGTCAAAGCCGCAGCCTCCCTTGCCTACAACTTGAATGAACGATTCATCGTAATTACGGAAAATAACGGCATTATCTCCAACCTTCCTGAGGATGCAATGGTAGAAGTCCCTGCTCTTCTTACTGCAAACGGACCAAAACCTTTTGCAATTGGAGAGATCCCTACCTTCTACAAAGGGCTTATTGAAGGCCAGTACGCTTATGAAAAACTCGTTACAGAAGCGTATTTTGAAAACAGTTATCAAAAACTGGTCCAGGCGTTGACGTTGAATCGAACTGTAATCAGTCCAGATAAAGCGAAAGCAATTCTTGAAGATATGATGGAAGCTAATGCTTCATACTGGCCAGAACTAAACTAACAATTCCCCTGCTGCCCCACCAGGCAGCAGGGAATCAAACAAGGTGGGAAAACAAATGAAGAAATTAATCATAAACGCTGATGACTTCGGTTATTCCAGAGGAGTAAATTATGGAATCATAGACAGTCATCAACAAGGTGTATTGACATCTACGACATTTATGACAAACATGCCAGGTGCAGAGCATGCGGTAGAGTTAGCCAACCAAAACCCTGATCTTGGGGTTGGCGTTCACCTTGTCCTTACATGTGATAGGCCGTTACTGGATACACACAAAACGATCGTAGATGCGAATGGAGATTTCCGTAAACTAGGCTTCTATAAAGGGGCTTTCACGATTGATTATGAGGAAGTTTATGATGAATGGAAAGCACAAATCGAGAAATTCTTATCGTTCGGTTTAGAGCCGACACACTTAGACAGTCATCACCACATCAATTCCTTCGGCGACATTCCTGAAGTTTTTCTTAAGCTGGCAAAAGAATACAACTTACCTGTCCGCAATAATATGGACATCACTGAGGACATAAAGACAACCGATTCGTTTTCATATTTAATTGAAACCGCTTTAAAAGATGATCAATCTTTAAACGAGCTGTTTGAATCCAATCAAACCGTTGAAGTCATGAGTCACCCAGCCTATCTAGATAAAAAGCTGATGGACACATCCTCGTTCACCTACCCTCGTATCGATGAAGTGGAATTTTTGACTCATCCAAGGATCATCGAACTGATCGATGCACGTTCAGATATTCAATTGTCTACGTTTAAGGATATTTAATTCAAACTAAAGGGGAGAAACCAATCATGAAGAACTTTTTGCAAAAGCTAGGTAAGTCACTGCTTATTCCGATTGTTGCTTTACCGATTGCGGGTTTGTTGTTCCGTCTGACCGCAGAAGACTTGTTGGATATCCCTCTCTTCCAGGCTGCAGGGGTTATTCTGATCCAGATGGATGCGTTGATTGCCATCGGTATTGCGATGGGACTTGCCAAAACGAAAGACAAAGGGATACCCGCACTCACCGGTTTCCTGGCCATCATTGTCCTCAAAGAAGGGCTAAAGATTATGGACCCAGAGCTGAACATGAGCGTGTTTGGCGGGGTAATGGCCGGATTAATCGCTGCCTTTATCTATAACAAGTTTAAAAATACGAAACTTCCTAGTATGTTTGCTTTCTTCAGTGGGGAAAAATTCCCGATTACGATGATCATTTTCACCATGATTCCCGTAGCAGGAGTGATGTCAATCGTATGGCCCTATGCACAAATGGGGATTGATGCCTTCAGTAAGACGTTAATGGGACTTGGGGCCCTAGGTGTATTCATCTTTGGATTTATGAACCGTTTTCTATTGCCGTTCGGGTTGCACCATGTCATTAATACGTATGCTTACTTCGGTCTAGGAGAATATGAAACGGCTTCAGGGGAAGTCGTCAATGGGGAAATCACACGTTTTTTAAACGGTGATCCTACTGCCGGATTCTTTATTGGTGGATTCTTCATCACGATGATGTTCGGTATTCCAGCCATTGCATTAGCTATTACAAAAGCCGCAAAGTACCGTAAGCAAGAAACGAAAACCTTGATGTCTTCTGGTGCCGCGACTTCGTTTGTAACTGGAATTACGGAACCGATTGAATTCACGTTCCTTTTCACCTCTCCATTGTTATATTTCATTCACTCTGTCTACACAGGATTAGCTGGCGCCGTGCTTTACATGCTGCATATCCGACACGGGTTCTCATGGGGAGCCGGGGCGATTGATTATATTGTTAACCTGAACCTCTCTGATAACGGGCTGTTGATCATTCCTGTAGGGTTAGCCTTCTTTGCTCTCTACTATTTCACTTTCTATACCATTATTGTGAAGAAAGATATCCCAGTAATCGGACGGGAAGAGGAAATGGATTTTGAAGAAGAATCGAGTGAAGCAGAAAAAGATTTAGAACTTACTCACTCCAACCATGAATACATGGCGAAAAAGATCCTTCAAAACATTGGTGGAAAAGAAAACGTCATCTCAAACGACAACTGCATGACTCGTCTCCGCCTTGAGCTTAAAGACACGAACCTAGTCAACAAAGACAAGATTAAACAAACAGGCGCCCACGGCGTTGTCATAGTTGATGATCAAAACGTTCAAATTATTATAGGGTCAGAGGCGACCACAGTGAAAAACGAATTGGATAAGTTCTTAAATGAATCATGACTTTAAAACCACCCCACTTGAATAAAGGTGGGGTGGTTCTTTAATAAGGAGGGAATATAATGGAGGTCATTAAGGTAAAAGACTACGGTGAATTAAGCCAATTTGCTGCTACGAGAATAGAGTCGCAGGTCAAAAGAAAACCAGCGTCCGTATTGGGACTTGCTACTGGCGGAACTCCTTTGGGGACATATAAGGAATTAGTTAAAGGGTATGAGAATGGAAATACCGATTATCATCAAGTCACTACCTTTAACCTTGATGAATATGTCGGGCTAGACCCTGAACACCCTCAGAGTTACCACACTTACATGCATACCCATTTGTTTAACCACATTAATATTAATCCTGACCAGATCCATCTACCTAAAGGAAATACTCGTCAACTAGCCGTTGAGTGCAAAGAGTATGAGCATTTGATTGAAGAAGTCGGACCACCAGATTTACAGTTGTTAGGTATTGGAGAAAATGGGCACATCGGCTTCAATGAACCCGGTACTCCCTTTTCCAGTACCACACATATTGTAGATCTTACTACGTCAACAAAGAAAGCCAACGCAAGATTT
>NZ_JRNX01000513.1 GCF_000786645.1 Halobacillus sp. BBL2006 | reverse complement strand
GTCAGCATAATCGATCACCCGCACACCCGCTTGTTCCATCGCATTTATCATATCCTGATGGTTCTTTCTAGCTTTTTCCTGAGCGACGGGTTTTTCCCATTGCACATCTTTGGCCGCCTGTTGATTAGGTACATCGATCTCCGCTGGGCTGCAAACCACTACACATTTCAATTCATCAGATTCATTCCAACAGTTCAGTTGCACGTCCATTGAAGACTCACTCCTTTAAGTTTTACTTTCTCCTTTCAAGCTGAAATCATTCTAAGAAGCACACATATTCATCATGGATTATCTTCACACTAATGCAAAAAGTGCGGGAGAGGTATTTCATGAGAAAGTGTCCAAAACCTAAATCGAAAATTGAATGGTGGCAGATGTCTTTTATCGGTGTCGGGTGCATTATCGGAACCGGGTATTTTTTGGGGGCAGGAATTGCTATCCAAAAAGCAGGAACGTCCGTCCTCATCGCTTATTTAATTGCAGGTCTAGGCACTTGGATTGTGTTTGAATGCTTGGCGAAGCTCACGGCCCGTCATCCGGAAAAAGGATCGTTCCGTACTTATGCGAAACAAGCCTACGGGAACTGGGCCGGATTCAGCAACGGCTGGGTTTATTGGTCATCGGAGATGCTCATTATGGGAAGCCAGCTCACAGCATTAGCGATCTTTGCCCAGTTCTGGTTTCCAAGGGTCCCTTTATGGATGCTGGCCGCCGTATTCGCAGTTTTAGGTCTCTTGGTTATTTTAATGGGCGTGGAAAAAGTAGAGCAGATGGAAAGTGTATTCGGGTTGATGAAGGTCGCTGCCATTGTCATGTTCATCCTCATCGCATTGGCGGCGGCTCTCGGATGGCTTGGTGGAGGGGATGTACGTCAAACCACCCTTCAAAATCTCTTTTCAAGCGGAGGATTTGGATTATGGGTGGCGTTTCTCTACGCCTTTTACGCTTTTGGGGGAATTGAAGTAATGGGGCTGATGGCTCAAGAGCTGAAGGACCCCGAAGATGCCCCGAAGTCCGGAAAAATAATGCTTCTCCTTCTAACAGCGATATATGTTTTATCAATTTATTTCGTATTAAAACTCGTCCAACCTAATGAAATCAATGCAGATGAAAGCCCGTTTGTAACTGCGTTAAAGCAGTACGACCTTCCATGGGTTCCCCATCTATTTAATAGTGTGCTGATTATTGCAGGTTTCTCAACGATGGTCGCCTCCCTCTACGCTGTCACCTCGATGCTAGTAACCCTTGCAGAAGAGGGGGACGCCCCTAAACGGTTCGCTGTTCAGGGGAAGTGGAGGCTGCCCACCGCTGCTTTTGGATTGACGACAGCTGTTGTCACTGTCTCTATCATTATTGCCCTGCTTTTGCCTGGAAAAATATTCGAATATCTTACTACGGCAGCAGGTTTGATGCTTTTGTACAATTGGATTTTTATCCTTTTTTCTTACAAAAAGTTGATAGCGAAGTCTTCAGTAGATCGGATTAAGATTATGGTTGCTTTTTGCCTTATTCTGCTTGCGGTTTCTGGTACGTTGTTTGATTCACTCAGCAGACCGGGGTTTTTTGTAAGTTTAGGATTTCTTGTATTTATCGCTCTTGCTACAATCATAAAGCAGAGGAAAACGTCCACGCATTAGGATCGTAAGCTTTTTAACCTGTTTTTTAACGTCATAAACGGGCAATTTGCAGGCGAGGAACTATCATCATTTAAGAAATACTGTTTCCATTCATAATTATCCTCTTGGCCATACCACTTTAAGTCAGGGTGAGGGTTCGTTTCATCAAAACTTACCAATCGCTTACGGATAATGTCTTTCAATTTATTTCCCAGCGTTGTGGATGCGTTGATTTTCTCAAATACCCACCTGGGTTGAAAGGCTAAGAGGAAAAAAGGAAAGTGCCTGCTTTTCCTTTGGGTATGAGCGGGTGTTGCGCAGAAGGTAAAATAGGGCTCTTGATCGAAGCAGAATTCCCATTCATTATGGGAAGGGGATTCGGGTATACAGTCAGGCCAAGGTTGATCATCGTACTCGTGAACTTTGTTCAATAATTCCCAAAAAATCCTTTGATAGCCTCCTGTATCAACCTGATCATCCAGGGTCCTGGAATCGAAAAATACGACCAGTGAGGCATAAGGCCCTGTTTCTCTGGATACTTTTCCATAAGCTTTCAATAACTGAGCTAATTGCTCTGCAGACGTTTCTTTTCTCGGATCACCGGAAAAGCCGAAACGCAGCATATCTTTTACAAACCCTTGGATTCCGGGTACACAAGGGTATGGGTTCTCTTTATCAATCATCATGGTACTGAATTGTTCAAAGGCTGACCGCTTCCAAGAATCGAGTTCACCTTTATTCTTCTCGATCCAGCTTTTCGTACATAAGAACACTGACCATCCCTCCTAATTGCAATACAAGGTATTTTATTAGAAGAGATGGATTTGGGTGTTTGTCTATCCGAATAACAAACGAAGGGATTGAACCCCGAAATAGACTCCAAAACTAATCAAGACAAACCCGGACAAAACCGTTATTATACGGAGAACGGGTGGCTTGACCCATTTTCTTGCTCCGGAAGCAAAACTTGCCATCATAATGTCCCATAAAGTAATGCCGAGAAAGATTCCGCTGCTATAAATAAGGACCTGAGAGGATTCATGTTGATTGGAAATTTGAGCGAGCATTGAACCATAGATGCCAAGCCAGAACAAAATATTCAATGGATTTGAAATCGCCATGAAAAAGCCTGTCCGTAATGCTTTGCTCCTGGACTCGTACCTGAAATCACTTTTAGATCCACTTAAAGAGGCTGACTTTAAGATGCTCTCATATCCGGTGTAACAAAGGACAAAGAATCCCGAGGACCAAAGGATGACTTTAATGATCGGTACATCGACGAATTGGGCGATACCAAAGTAGATGAGCATCATAAAAATTCCATCTGCCATCATTCCTCCTACTCCGACAAGCCAGGCGTGCCAAAAACCGAATCGAATTCCTTT
>NZ_JRNX01000512.1 GCF_000786645.1 Halobacillus sp. BBL2006 | reverse complement strand
TCCCGATTTATCCGAGAAATACGTCCTTTTAATTGATGACGTCCTATTGAACGACGCTGAACAAGACGGATTGAAGGAAAACATTCAGCTTGATCAGGTATTTACTATGATGTACACATCAGGCACGACTGGAAATCCGAAAGCCGTGATGCATACGTATGGCAATCACTGGTTCAGCGCCATTGCTTCGGCGCTCAATCTCGGAGTCCACCCCTCCGATAAGTGGCTCCTATGCTTACCGATGTTCCACGTAAGCGGATTTTCTATCTTGATGAAAAGTGTCATTTATGGGATGACCGTTAGTTTTGTGGAGAAATTTGATGAGAAGATCATTAATAACGAAATCATACACAATCGCGTTACACATGTTTCAGTGGTTACCTTGATGTTGCAGCGACTAATTGATCATTTAGAAAATGATTCGTATCCTGAGAATTTTCGTTGCATGTTATTAGGCGGAGGTCCGGTACCGGAACCGCTGCTGCATAAGGCCAAAAGCAAAAGTATCCCTGTTTTTCAGACTTATGGTATGACAGAGACTTCTTCACAAATTGCAACCTTGAGTCCTAAATCTGCAATGGCCAAACTCGGCTCTGCGGGTAAAGCTCTGGCTCCTGCTGAACTGATTATCGATTCCGATGGACCGAATGAGATTGGCGAAATTTTGGTTATGGGTCCTATGGTGTCGAAAGGCTACTACAAACGGGCCTCATCGAATGAGGAATATTTTCGAACGGGTGATTTAGGCTATAAAGACGATGAAGGCTTTCTATATGTTGTGGACCGAGTGAAGGATGTCATCATTTCAGGAGGGGAGAATATTTACCCTGCAGAAATTGAGAGTGTTTTGAGTGATTATCCAGGAGTGAGAGAAGTGGGGGTGACTGGAATGCCTGACGATACTTGGGGTGAGGTTCCAGCAGCCTTTTTAGTGGTAGATGAACCAGAAACAATTAACTCTGATAAGCTAAAAGCATTCTATTCGGAACGATTAGCTAAGTATAAGATTCCGCAATCGATCTTTTTTCTCTCACGGCTGCCTAGAAACGCTTCGAACAAATTGCTGAGAAGAGAACTCTTTTCTCTATGGGAGAAGGAGGAAAGAAAGAGTGGAGATTAAAAAAGTTGTGCTGCGGCAGATCAAACTACCTTTAACTTCGCCATTTCAAACTCATCAGGGTACCATTACAGATCGTTCCCTTATCATCGTAGAATTGGAGGATCATTCTGGTCGACGTGGGTACGGAGAAGTCACAGCCTTTGCAACACCTTTTTATACTTATGAAACAACAAGTACAGCATGGAGAGTGCTCATCGACTTTCTTATCCCGCAGATTCCCTTTGAAGACCTTCAGCACCCCGGTCAACTGGCGGAAAGCTATAAGAGTATTCAAGGGCACCCAATGGCGAAAGCGGGGCTCGAGGGGGCTATGTGGGATCTGTATAGTAAACAACAAGGAGAGAGCTTGAGTGAAGTTATCGGAGGTACTCAAAAAAAGGTAAGCGCGGGTGCCGTGCTCAGCTTATCCGAATCACTTGAAAGCGACATCAAACGTTTAAAAGAAACGGGGTACAAACGTTATAAGTTGAAAATAAAGTCTGGACAGGAAGAGGGACTGATACGAGCGGTGAAACGCGTTGATCCTGAGCTTCCGATCATGATTGATGCTAATGGAATGTATTCAGAAGAGGATATTCCTCACTTACTTGAACTCGATCGATACGGATTAATGATGATCGAACAACCCTTCCAGGCTGGAGACTTTTATCTGCATCAGAACCTGCAGCAACAAATGAAGACACCGATCTGTCTTGATGAATCTGTCATGAGTTATCACGATGCCATGCAAGCCGTGGAGCTCAGTAGTTGTGAGATTATTAACGTCAAAATTAGTCGTGTAGGCGGTTTGACCGAAGCGCTTCGGATTCATGATTTTTGCAGGGAAAAAAACATCCCCGTCTGGTGTGGTGGGATGGTGGAGTCAGGGGTTTCAAAAGCGCATAATTTGGCTTTGGCTTCTCTTCCTAACTTTTCAATTCCAGGAGACCTTTCCAGCTCAACAAGATATTTTGCAAAGGATATTATAAAACCGGGTATCGAAGTTGAAAATGGCGAAATTGAAGTCCCAGATCAACCGGGGATCGGTGTAGAAATCGACTATGACTATTTAAGCGAAGTGACATTAACTACTTATCAATTTAATTTCTAGACTTAGTATTTGATTAATTTGTAATAAGTTGTCCTTTGTTGCTCAGAATAAGAACAAGGAGGGACAGCGTATGGAACAGAATAAGTATTACATCAATATGGGTACAAGAGAAATTTCATTGAACCATGATGCGAACAATGACGACTTCATCGTCGAAGCGACAGAAGATGAAATCATCGCACTTAGAGAAGTGTTTGACGAAATACGTAATGCAGATGTCCGGTCTTTCTTCAGAGCCCACGTTCCTGCACAACCATATCATCAGGATGACGACAATGATGACTATGATTATGGAATGAGAGTAGCCTTTCGAAAAATTTACGATCTTGGTGATGAAACAACAAAACAGCAAATCACTGAAATGGGTGTGCTGGACGATTAAAAAGAACGCCGCTTTCTAAAGAAGAAAGGGGCGTTCTTTGTTATCCTGATAGGCTGTTAATCCTAATAGAGAATGATCAAGATGCTTGGTCTTTATTACGATTGGAAGAGACTTTCTGCACCTTCAATTTCTTTTGCGCCATCTTTTATGTCTTGAGGGATGATAATTTCTCCAACTTCATTGAACTTACTGTACTGGCCATTGATATTTTGCTGAATTTCCATTTGTTGACCGTTTTGATCGAAGGTATAATCCATTTTAATATCCATAGTTTGAGGATAGTAACTTTCCTTATCAATGACGAACTTGTAACTTAGCTTATTGACTGTCAGACCCTTCATCATTTCTTCAGGAATTTGTCCTTCTGGCATTGTCTTTTTCATTGCTTCTTCGAATAGTTTTTGTACATTTTCACCTTCTGATGTCAGTGTCAGGATATAATTGGAATCTTCCGTTTCTAGATTGAATTCATCAATGTATTCTTTCAAGCTTTCTAACTGGGATCCTGGAGTTTGTTCCTGTGCGGAAAGGGAATTGAGTTGTTCTGTCAATTCTTTTGGCGCTTTGAACCATCCCTCTTTTGAGGGCATCGTCATGTAAAGCCCGTCATTAGAATAGTACTGTTCCATCTCTTGTCCCATCGTTTTTACTGTCTGATGGAAGGCAAGGGGCTCGACATTCATTTCAGAATCAATGGTAGAGGTAATCGGAACACCTGTAGGTACTGGTGAGTTTGCCTCTGAATCAGTGCTTTCTTCACCCATTTTGACGACTTGCTCTGTTTCCATTTTCATAGCGAAGCTCTTTAAGTTTTCGGTCGCCTCTGCAGATTTCGTGTAAACTTCTTCAATTTTTGCGCCTTCTGTACTGGAACAAGCACTAATGAATAACAACATCATAAGTATGCTGATTGCTAGTGTCAGTTTCTTTTTCATCAAAACCCTCCTTAGGTGTTTATATTTCTTATACGAATGATCAATGGAATGGTTTCAAGTTTTGTAAAGTTTTACTAAATGCTACACTCTGTTTCGTGGAGGATTCATCTTATCCACATAAATATACAATCCTGTTTATTCCACAAACGTGCTGGATTGTGGAAGACTCGGTTCCGAGATAACTTGGGTCCATTGCCGGGAAAGAATAAGGGGTGACTGGGAAACAACTCGCTTTCCTGCGGGGGAACTGGCAAGCCTCCTCGG
>NZ_JRNX01000052.1 GCF_000786645.1 Halobacillus sp. BBL2006 | reverse complement strand
CAGCCTCCACCTCCCATTTGGCAGGATATTGGTTGTTTAAATCGACGCCGCGAATGTTCGCTTTCCAGCCTGAAAAATCGGTGTTCCCTTTATTAATTCGTAAAGCTTCATCTCCGAATGCCCCTTCAGGAGGACCATTCAACACAAGATTCACCCCATCAGGATCTACCATCGGTACGAGTGATATTGTAACTTGATCATAGTACGGATTGATGTCCAAACCTCTTATCGTTTCTCTATTCGTCAGGGCAAGTAAGTAATCATTTAAAAATTGCATGATGACAGCCGTTGTAATCCATTCATTCGCATGGAATGACCCATTCCAGTGGACGACCTTATTACCACGTCCAATTTGAAGCTCTGTAAGATCTTTTCCCATCACACTTTTCCCTATGGTTTCGGTTCGGATGAAAGGATAGATTTCCGTTAGGTCTTTGAGATCTCTTAGTAAAAGCTGATAATCATAAGGTTGATTTCCATCTACAACTCGATAAGTGACACGGACGGGAACACGAATGGTCTGTCCGACCTGCAATTGTCTTGGGCTCACATCTGGATTAAGCAAGGCTAAAGCATCGACAGACAACCTTCGCTGGCTGGCAATCTTCCAAAAAGTATCTCCACTTTGGATCGTATAGTTGCTCGTTTGATAACCGGGAATAGTTACGGTTTGACCAATCATCAATCCTGAAGGGTTCACTTGCGGGTTAGAATCCAGAATGAGTGCAAGCGGCAAGTTGAAGAGGTTGGAATAGTACCAGAGAGTATCCCCGCTCCTTACCTTTATATTCAATGGACGATATCCTCCTTCCATGTCATCTCTTACTACTATATGGGAAATCAGACGTTGGCATGAGGTGATTTCTTAAAAGTGAAGACAGAATTTTATGGATATGACTTTTGATTCATTCTCCTAAAGTTTAGGATTAATCTATATCTGGTGTGGTACCAGTACCAGTGAGAGTATTTCTAATTCGATTAAGGAGGATGAAACATGGAACAGACAGAAACGAAGCAAGAGTCAGTCATGATGCCGAGAATCGGCGATGATGCTCCATCGTTCGAAGCAGCTACTAGTCAAGGGAACATAAAATTAAAAGACTATAAAGGGAAGTGGCTTGTGCTATTTTCCCATCCATCTGACTTCACGCCTGTATGTACGACTGAATTTGTCGGGTTCCAAGAAATCTATCCAGATTTGAAAGAATTGAACACGGAACTGCTCGGACTGAGCGTAGACAGTGTCCCATCACATATCGCCTGGATCCGCAGCATCGAAGAGAATTTCAACACGAATATTGAATTTCCGGTCATTGCTGATTTAGATAAACAAGTAGCGATGAAATACGGCATGATTATGCCAGGGGAAAGTCAGGTCGAGACGAGCCGCGCTGTTTTTGTCATTGATGATAAGCAGAAAATCCGTTCGATCATTTACTATCCGTTGACGACTGGCCGCAACATGCAGGAAATTTTACGCTTGGTAAAAGCGCTACAGACAACGGACAAGCATGGTGTATCCACGCCGGCCAATTGGACGGAAGGAGACAAGGCGGTCGTGTCGCCACCGAAGTCACAAGAGGAAGCGGCTGCACGCGCAGAAGAAGAGGGCATTGAATACATTGATTGGTATATTTCGAAAAAAGATGTTTGATTGACGGAAGGTTGTCTGAACGTCAGGCAGCCTCCTTCTTTTTATTGAAGAGTTATATAACAATCAGTTGAAGCTAGTTGAGAATAAATGTTTTTTATAATCATTCCAATCTATTTAGAATCTCTCCCCGCTATATAAGAATATCTCTCCATAATTTTAGAATTCTTTTTCCTCAATTTGAATACATCCGTACATAAGTGAGCACAATCCTGTATAATTGCAAAGATAGTCTAAATAGGAAGAAGTGAAATAATGAATCCTTCATTTAAAGAAATGGGAGTTTCTCCCGTTCTCATAGAAAAACTAAAGCACCATGGAATTGCTGCTCCGACGCCCGTTCAGGAACAAGCCATTCCTGTTTTGAAAAATGGTCAAGATGTCATCGCACAAGCGCAAACAGGAACAGGCAAGACGTTCGCTTTTGTGCTGCCTATCCTGGAAAAAGTTGAGCCATCCCAGCCTTTCGTTCAAGCATTAATCGTCACACCAACACGTGAGCTTGCTTTGCAAATCACCCGTGAAGTGAAGAAGCTGAAGTCTGAGGACATTGACGTCTTAGCTGTTTATGGAGGGCAGGATGTTGCAAAACAAGCACATCGCCTGAATGGACAAGCCCACATTGTCATTGCAACACCTGGCCGCCTGATGGATCATATGAGAAGAGGAACGGTCTCTTTAGAATCCGTTCAGCAAGTCGTATTGGATGAAGCAGATCAAATGCTTGAAGCCGGCTTTTTGCCTGATGTCCAGGAAATATTAGAGCAAACTCCTGGAGATAGACAGACGATGCTTTTTTCGGCAACGATTACTCAGCAAGTTAATTCACTTGCGAAAAAATTCTTGCGGGAACCGAAGCGAATCACTGTCAAAGCAGAACAAGTTACGCTGACGGGGATCAAGCAATTGTTATATGAAACAACGGACCGGGCTAAGCAAGATACGTTGATCGAAATCATGAGCGAACATAGACCTTTTCTAGCCGTGATTTTCTGCCGCACGAAGCGGAGAGCGAAAAAGTTGAACGAAGCACTCGTCAGCCGAGGATTTGAGTCGGATGAACTTCATGGTGACCTTTCGCAAGCTAAAAGGGAAAAAATTATGCAGCGATTCCGCGACGCCAAAATTCAATATCTGGTCGCGACAGACGTTGCCGCCCGTGGTCTGGATGTAGAAGGTGTCACACACGTGTTCAATTACGACATCCCTCAGGATGCTGAAAGTTATATTCATCGAATTGGAAGAACAGGGCGTGCTGGAGGAAAAGGATTAGCGATTACGTTCGCAGCACCGAAAGATAAACAAGCGCTTCGTGATATTGAAAAGTTAATTCAACAAAAAATAGAGCGTCGCTCGATTGATACTCTTGCTCCGGGTAAGCGGGAGGAGGAAGAGTCAGTCAAGCAGCAGCGTCCAACGCGTAAGCCAAAGAGACGTAGAAGGTAAAAGAGGAAAGACAAAGGGGATGCCCCTTTGTCTTTTTTTCGCTGATAAATCCACTTTTTCGCTGATAAATCCACTTTTTCGCTGATAAATCCA
>NZ_JRNX01000511.1 GCF_000786645.1 Halobacillus sp. BBL2006 | reverse complement strand
GGAAAGCGAACCTTTTCCCGCAGCCCCAAACTCACACGAATGTCTGGAAACTGAGTCTTCAACAATCGGGTGCTTTAGTGGAATAACAAAAGAAGCTTACTATTCAGGTAATTGCACTTTTCTTATATTCCAATGAAAAAACCGCCTGTTAGATAGGCGGTTTTTCCATTGGATTAATAAACCCAGCTTAAATTATCTTTTGTATAATCGGCTTGCTCATTTTGATCAAAGAAAAGGTTAATTTCCTTCTCTGCGCTTTCTGGTGAATCTGAACCATGAATGACATTTTTACCTACAGTGACACCGAAGTCCCCACGAATGGTTCCAGGAGCCGCTTCTGCGGGCTTTGTCGTCCCCATCATCTGGCGTGCCGTGGCTATTACTTCTTCCCCTTCCCATACCATCGCGAATACAGGACCGGAAGTAATGAATTCTACGAGTTCTCCAAAAAACGGCTTTTCTTTATGTTCACCGTAATGCTTTTCAGCAAGCGACTCAGGAATATCCATTAACTTAGCACCCACCAGCTTGAATCCCTTTTTTTCAAATCGTGAAACAATCTCACCAATCAAATTGCGTTGTACTCCATCAGGCTTAACCATCAAAAAAGTCTTTTCCATGTCATACACCTCATTTTATGTATTAGAATTGAAAGCGCTTTTAATAAGTGCCATAAAGAGTCTATCAAATTAAGCGATGGAAGGCAATAGAGTCAGGTCCTTCTTTTACCAATATATTTAGCAATTCCTTTTAATGTCTGCTTCGCTCGACCAGCCGGAAGTTTTCCAAGAGAATCGTAGGCTTTTGCTAGGTATCTTTCACTGATCTCCAGCGATTTTTCTATAGAGCCATTGCTCTTGATTTGCTGAATCACTGGTTGCAGATCTGCTGGAGTTACAGCCTCTCCACTGGCAAATAACGCTTCAAGCTGTTTCTTGAAGCTTTCTTCCTCCATGGAGTAAAGCGCTGGCAGCGTAATGTTCCCTTGCAGTAAGTCACCGCCTGCCGGCTTGCCCAGCTCCTGCTCAGATGCTGTAAAGTCCAATACATCGTCAATAATCTGATAAGACATACCTACGTAGTAGCCATACTGATATAAAGCGATTTCTTCTTCTTTATCTACATTCGCTGCTATGGCTCCTAATCGACAACTAGCCGCAATCAGCAAAGCCGTTTTACGCTTGATGCGTCGAAGATAGGTGCGCAGGTTTTGGTCGAGATTGTACTTATCACGGATTTGCTCGATTTCACCCAAACATAACTCAACCATCGTTTTAGCTAAGATTTGGTGGGCTCTTGGATTTTCTAATGCTGATAGATTCTCAAGAGACCGCGCGAAAATATAGTCTCCTGTGTACATCGCGATCCTGTTGTCCCAGCGTGATTTAATTGTAGGTTCCCCACGTCGAAGCTCTGCTTCATCAATCACATCATCGTGAACGAGGGAAGCTGTATGTATAAGCTCTAAAGAGACTGCGACGGCTTTCATCCGCTCTATGTCGTAATCTCCAAATTTTCCTGCTAATAAGACAAAAACAGGACGGATTCTTTTTCCGCCCGCCTGCAAC
>NZ_JRNX01000510.1 GCF_000786645.1 Halobacillus sp. BBL2006 | reverse complement strand
GGAAATAGGAAGAAGTCTCGAAACTGAGTCTTCAACAATCGGGAGCTTTAATGGAATAAAAGAAACATCAACAACAAGATTGATAGAATTTTTCTAATGAACCAAAAACCCCTTGCCTGAAAGCAAGGGATTCCTGGGTCGAGGGTCAATGGTGAATCATTCACCAAAACTGATTAACCATAAAGATAATTCAGGTATGAACGTAATCATAAGAAGCGAGAATAGCATCGCTAAGAAGTACGGGATGATCGCTTTAGAAAGCTGTTCAATCGACAATCCCGATATTCCGGATCCAACGAACAAGTTGACTCCCAGTGGCGGTGTAATGAACCCAATCGCCAGGTTGACAACCATGATAATTCCGAAGTGAATCGGATCATAACCGATATTCGTTGCAATCGGCAATAGAATCGGTGTCAAAATGATGATTGCCGCCAGTGTATCCATGAAACAGCCCACTAATAGGAGCAACACGGTAATCAGTAAAATGATGACAATTTCATTTTCTGAGATAGATAACAGGAAGTTCGCGACCTGAGTCGGAATCTGTTCAATCGTTAGCAAGCGGCCGAACGCCGTTGCGGAACCAACGATGATCAACACCGTTGCCGTCGTCAATGCGGAATCAGCCAATACTTTAGGAAGATCTCTGATTCTCAGTTCACGGTACAAGACAAGTCCTGCGAAGATGCCGTAAACAACCGCAATAACCGCGGCTTCTGTCGGTGTAAAGATTCCTCCGTAAATACCACCAAGGATGATCACAGGAATGACAAGTGCCCATTTTGCTTCCCAGAACGTTTTTCCGACGTTCTTAATGGACAGTTTTTCATTAGAGCCGCTGTAATTATTTTTCTTGGAGTAAATGTAAGCCCAAACCATCAAGGCTAGTCCTACGATCAAACCAGGAATGATACCAGCGATGAACATATCTCCGATGGATGCGCCGCCTACGACACCGTAGATGACCATCGGAATACTCGGAGGAATGATGACACCGATTGAACCGGCAGCTGCAACTGTCGCTGTTGCAAACTTTTTGTCATATCCTTGTTTCACCATCGCCGGAATCATGATTCCGCCGATCGCTGCAACTGTCGCTGGTCCTGAGCCAGAAATCGCAGCAAAGAACATACACGTGACAATCGTCGCCATGGCAAATCCGCCTGTCTTATTCCCGACAAGAGCATTCGCGAAATTGAAAAGCCTTTCTGAGATTCCGCCTTTACCCATGATTTCACCAGCGAGGATGAAGAAAGGAACGGCCATTAATGGAAAGGAGTCGACAGAAGTGACAAGTTCCTTCATTAGAAACTGGACTGGGATTGCTCCTGTGTAGAAAATAGTCACTAAAGTTGACAGCCCTAGCGCGATTCCGATTGGAACACTTAACAGTAAGAGAAGGGCAAAGGATCCGAATAATACAATTGTTGTCATGGTCCATCCTCTCCTTCCTGCTTCTGCATCCGATCTCGCTCATCATTGACATCAAGCTTTTCTTTTCCGATTAACATTTTGAATTGAACATAAAGGTTTTGAATAAGACGGATTGCTGACAACCCGAATCCGATTGGAGTCGCCATGTACACGACGCCCATTGGGATATGGAGAGCAGGTGATTGCTGTCCAAACCCTAATAATTGATTGGCAATGCTGTACCCGTTGATGACAACATAGATACTGAAAACTAAGAATAAAAGATTCGCAATCATAGCTAGCACGAGCTTCCCTTTATTCTTCAGCAGGAGAAGCATGACGT
The DNA here is from genome assembly GCF_000786645.1 of Halobacillus sp. BBL2006. Classification (GTDB taxonomy): domain Bacteria; phylum Bacillota; class Bacilli; order Bacillales; family Halobacillaceae; genus Halobacillus. The sequence continues at coordinate 106 of NZ_JRNX01000510.1, read as the reverse complement.
CGACTTTGATGTGACGTTGCTTTTTCACTCCGTAACTGATTCCTATGTACACCAACCATATAAAACAATAACGCCCGAGTTCTTCTGACCATGACAGCGAATTCCC
>NZ_JRNX01000509.1 GCF_000786645.1 Halobacillus sp. BBL2006 | reverse complement strand
GGAGGAGGAGGGATTCGAACCCCCGCGGGGCGTTAACCCCCTGGCGGTTTTCAAGACCGCTCCCTTCAGCCAAACTTGGGTACTCCTCCGTGTGACCGACAATGAATATAATACCATGGTAATTTTAATCCGTCAATTATTTCAGGAGATTTTTTTAAAAATTATTTCCTCTATCGACATTTCTTCCATTACCACTTGGTTATTATACTAATGCGCTATTCTGAAGTCAATCTCTAACCTTAGATGACTCATTTATCTTAGTTTACGTTGATCCATTTTCACTGCTTGAAAGACCGTTCAAGCCTATAGAAAAAGGGAACCACCACCGGGTTCCCTTTTCATCTTATTGAATGACTTCTTTTCCACCCATGTAAGGGCGAAGGGCTTCTGGTACGACAACAGAACCATCTGCTTGCTGATAATTTTCCAAGATAGCAGCGACCGTACGTCCGATGGCTAATCCAGATCCATTTAGGGTATGCACGAATTCCGGTTTCCCTTTTTCTTCTCGACGGAAACGGATACCGGCACGACGAGCCTGGAAATCCTCGAAGTTAGAGCAAGAGCTGATCTCGCGGTACGTCTCCTGGCTCGGAATCCATACTTCGATATCGTACTTTTTCGCAGCAGTAAAACCAAGATCTCCTGTGCACATGCTCATCACACGATAAGGTAGTTTCAATAGTTGGAGTACCTTTTCTGCGTGTCCTGTCAGCTCTTCAAGTACATCATAAGATTCCTCGGGTTTCGCGAGTTGCACGAGCTCGACTTTGTTGAACTGGTGCTGACGGATGAGTCCACGAGTATCACGGCCAGCAGATCCCGCTTCAGAGCGGAAATTCGTGCTGAAGGCTACAAATTTCTGCGGCAAGTCCTCAGCAGATAAAATCTCTTCACGGTGGAAGTTGGTAACAGGAACTTCAGCTGTTGGTACTAAGAAATAGTCCCATCCTTCGATTTTGAACGCATCCTCTTCGAACTTCGGAAGCTGTCCTGTACCTGTCATGGATGTACGGTTCACCATTTGCGGTGTCAGCATCTCTTCATAGCCATGTTCATCCGCATGCAGGTCCATCATGAAGTTAAGTAAGGCGCGCTCTAAACGGGCACCTAAGCCTTTATAGAAGACAAAACGACTGCCTGTGACCTTTGAAGCTCTCTCGAAATCCAATATCCCTAAGTCGGTGGCTACATCCCAGTGTGCTTTTGTCTCAAAGTCAAAATCAGGGGCTTCTCCCCATTTTCTTGCTTCGATATTATCGTCTTCATCTTCTCCTACCGGAACACTTTCATGCGGAATATTAGGAATAGATAAAAGCATGGTTTCAAGCTTTTCTTCTACTTCCTTCAGTTCTGTATCCAGTGTCTTAATACGATCTCCGACTTCACGCATTTCCTTGATCTTATCATCTGCATCTTCTTTTGCTTTTTTCAGTTGAGAAATTTCTTTAGAAACTTCATTACGACGAGCTTTAAGTTCTTCAGTTTCCTGAATCAATTCACGGCGGCGAACGTCCAAATCACCAAAGGCATCAAGGTCTGAGAGATCTTCTCCGCGATTTTTCAATTTTTCTTTCACTTCATCAAAGTTTTGACGCAAGTATTTCATATCTAACATGGCAAATCCTCCTTTTATTTTGTATAAAATAAAAAGCCCCCGTCCCTTATGAAAAGGGACGAGAGCTTTAGTTTTATGCTTCCCGCGATACCACCCAGATTGAAGATCGACATACCGATCTTCCGGCTTATCTCATAACGGTGAGGGCCGTTCCAACTTACTTAATGTTCAGTTGGACACTCAAGGATGGATTCACGTAACTCTTTTATCAGTTTTCACCGGCCACTGACTCTCTTAGAAAAGAATTTTACGCTACTAGTTCCTATCATCGCGTTCTTTATTAGCTATTGTGTTACATAAGATTAGCTGAAATACAGTTATAATGCAAGTGTTTTTTTGGATTCTTCTACCATCTGGACAAAATGAGCCGTCAAACGATGGTCATCTGTCAATTCAGGATGGAAAGAACAAGCCAAATATTGATCCTGCTGAGCAGCAACGATATGCCCATCATACGTAGCCAGAACTTTTGTATCTTCTCCGACACCCTCAATATAAGGGGCTCGAATAAAGACAGCATTATATCCTTCTGCTACGCCTTCAATATCAAGGTCTGCTTCAAAGCTTTCTCGCTGACGACCGAAGGCATTTCGACGAACCTTAATGTCCATCACACCGAGGTGCACATCATAGGAACCATCGATTTCAGATGCAAGAAGAATTAGTCCAGCACACGTACCGAAGATCGGTTTGCCTTGCTTTCCGAACTGACGGATCGGCTCAAGAAATTCATATTTATCAATCAGGCGACGAATGGTTGTGCTTTCGCCTCCAGGAATGATTAGACCATCAATTTCTTCAAGTTGCTCTTTCCTTTTCACTACAACAGCTTCTGCTCCTGTAGCTTCAACAGAACGAACATGCTCACGAAATGCTCCTTGAAGTCCTAATACACCGATTGTCGTCATGATGCATGTCTCCTTTTCTCAAACAGTGAAAATAACTTAGTGAGAAGGGACTAAGTCGCCTCCACACTTGGGCCCTCACGACGAGGGTCAGTTCGACGTTGCAACAGGACGTTGCGTTCTTAGTCGAACTTCATTTGTTATCCGGTTGCGGCTCCTAGCGACTAGCGAGACTTCCCTCGCTTCTGTACGATAAGTCAACATC
>NZ_JRNX01000508.1 GCF_000786645.1 Halobacillus sp. BBL2006 | reverse complement strand
TAGATAAAAATATTCTCATTCGCGCGGTCGCTGGGAACGATTTCACCTTCTATTCGACGTGCCCATTCTGACATATAGCGGAAATAATCGATAGCCAGATCCACTTCTCCGCTGGCCAGCTCATAATCTTTCCCTTGTTCTTCTTGTAAGAGATCGATGAAGGTTGCACGGTTTTCTTCAATTCTGTCTCCTAATTGGCGTACAATTTTTCCACGTTCTATATTTGGAGTCAGTTCCCATCCCTTTTGAGCTTCTAAGGCTGCTTGTACAGCTCGATCTACGTCATCTGTTGTACCTTTTGGAGTTTTTGATATGACCTCTTCTGTTGCAGGGTTTATTATATCAATCCATTCATTACCGTTAGATTCTGTGTATTCACCATTGATATATAGTTGATGTGTCTTCAAGAAAATTCCTCCTCTGATGATTTACGATCCTCATTCCACCATTATCGTTAACATAAACCAGCGAGTAGGTTAGCCGTTTCTCAAAAAGGGAAAGGCCTAACTAACAAAAAAAGGGAAAGAAGGAGATACGATGAATAAACAAAACCAAATGTTTTGGATATTAGGGATAATCGGACTTTGTAATCTGATCGCATCCATAATCTTATTCCTATCGATTCAAAATCCTATGATATCTGGTCTTCTACTCGTATCAGGAATTCTTCTGATCACAGGTGGTTATGTGGATCGAAAAGAAAGAATCAGACGTAAGGAAAAAGACCATTAAAAAAAGCCCTTTAAAAGGACTTTCTTCACCATTCTAAAACAAAACCTTTTATTCTTTTTGAGCCGCCGTCATCATCCCTCTGCTCTGCTACAAAGTATGGATCTTCCTCATCCAAGTGATAGTTAATCGTTTCAGGATCGAGATAGAGCTTGTACTCCAAGTCAGATACTTTATGCAACGTGATGTCGGCTACTGTTGTTTGATTTGCTTCATCATCAATGATCAAAATGTCGATATGATCATATCCATGAGTGATCAAACGATCCTTTAAATCCATTTTACCAATCCTCCGTACACCGTATTCTACTTTTTCCATACCCCGAAACAGATCTCTAAAAACTAACTTTATGTACGAAAGCGGGCGAACCCGCTCTCAGGTATATAATTAGTATCCATAACCGTATCCACGGCCACCTACATAAGATGCACCGATGATGATCAAAAGAATGAACAAGACAACTAATAGCGCGAAACCTCCGCCATATCCGTATCCTCCGCTCATTTACTTAACCCCCTCTCTTGCTTACTTTACTACCTTATTCAGCACGTGAATGAAAGACAGGGCAGGAGCGGAATTTAAATAATCTTTTTATAAGTACGCACAAAAATTCATAAAATGAATACCCTTCGGAGCGCGAGCCAGGCAAAGTATAAAGCCTGAGCAAAAAATGCAATTCCCCATAGCGGGGCCGGAATGAATTTTGTCGCCCGTGCTAAATTGGCTGCATCGCCCGCTTGTAATGGAGATACAAAGCTGATCCACATGATTTCAAAAGCGCTCGTGACGGCTTCAACGAATACTAAAGAGGCTAAGAATACAAGCACATATTGAATCAGTGTCTGATTCCCGCTCCTAAGCAGCCAAAGGAACCCTGCACCAAAAGTTACGATCCAAAATAGTCCATAAACATTCCGGACCCAAAAAACGAGATTAATAGCTAAGAACGCTAGTAATAGATAGATCATCCATTTGTATTGGCCTTTGACAATTAGATAAAAAAACAAAAATGCGAAAAATGAAGAAAATACATATCCTGACATGCTGGTTAATACATGACTGATCCAAGAGGAATGACCAGTCATCGTCGTCCCGGATGTGTTTGGCAACAGTGAGATTCTTCTTACTTCACCACCTGTAACTAAAGCCATCAAGGAATGTCCACTCTCGTGAATCATCGTATTCAATATTGCAAAGTATTTCCCTACGATCGGAAGCTGAGTCAACAATAAAGCAACGATTAATCCTATTATGATTTGCCCTTTCATAGTTAACTATCCTTTCTTTTCAAATGACGGTCACGAATGATTCGTCAAAATTTTTATATGGCGTTATAATAATCAGTAACTTCAATAACCGAGGGCTGAATGATGATAAAAAAAACTCTTTCTTTAATAATACTTGTGATCCTTCTAACAGGCTGCGCTGCTGAGTCTGAAGAAAATCAAACGTTGACGATATCAGCTGCAGCAAGTTTAACCGATGCGATCCAGGAAATCGCTGCTTCCTATGAAGAATCACACAATGTAAACATTAAACTTAATCTCGCAGGTTCAGGCAAGTTAGCTCAACAAATTGAACAAGGAGCCCCTGTGGACCTTTATTTATCAGCGAACCAGGCCTGGATGGATCAACTTGCTGAAAAAAAGCTGGTTGATCCCGATTCAAGGACCAACTTTGCAACCAATCGAATCGTATTAGTTGGATCAAAAGGTAAGAAACTGAAAGGGCCTATCCAGGAGCTCCAGACGTGGTCAGAAAATGAACAATTGGCCATCGGGGACCCTGAGAGTGTGCCTGCTGGTACATATACGAAGCAAGCACTCAAAACGATTCAAGTTTGGCCGAAAATTCAGAACCAGCTTGTCTTTGCCAGTGATGTACGACAAGTATTGGCTTATGTAGAATCAGGGAACGTAGACTTTGGATTCGTCTACGCCAGTGATGCGCAAATATCAGACCAGGTTTCAGTGTTGACAACACTCGACTCAGACTGGCATAAACCGATTATCTACCCTGCCGCCATCATTTCCGATAGTAACCAAAAGAACCACGCTGAGAAATTCCTCTCTTACTTAAAGAGTAAACCAGCACAAAAAGTCCTTCACAAGTATGGATTTCAGGAAGTTGATGATCAATGATGGACGCATCCCCATTATGGCTTTCCTTAAAAATTGCCACCATTGCAACTGTGATTGTGTTTGTTTGTGGAATAATCCTTTCCCGATTAATTTCGCGCAAATTATTTCCCGGGAAAAGTATTGTTGAATCGATATTATTACTTCCATTGGTTCTTCCACCGACAGTGGTCGGATTCGGGTTACTATATCTTTTCGGGAAAAATGGCTGGATTGGAAAATGGCTCCTGGAATGGTTTGACGTGCAGGTCGTTTTCACCTGGATCGGGGCCGTTATTGCCGCTATTGTTGTATCTTTTCCTTTAATGTATCAGAGTGCATCTGCTGCTTTTCAAAATTACGATCCAAATATCGAAAATGCCGCCTTAACGATGGGGGCATCTAAACTTAAAGTCTTTTTCACCATATCGCTTCCACTTGCTTGGCCAGGTCTACTAGCTGGTCTAGTGTTGACTTTCGCCCGAGCACTCGGTGAGTTCGGAGCTACTTTAATGATTGCAGGATATATTCCTGGAGAAACAGATACGATCCCGCTCGCCATCTATTTCGCCGTTGAAGCCGGCCGAATGGAGCAAGCCCAAATGTGGGTGATCGTCATTTTATGTCTAGGTTTCAGCTCAATCCTTTGGCTGAATTGGTGGACACGAAGAAGAATATTACCCTATCAAAGAGATTGATGCAGGGAGGCAGCATGTATGCTGGAATTAAATTTTCAAAAACAACTAACACACTTCCCTCTAAATGTTCGTTTCGATATAAATAAAGAAATTGTCATTCTATTTGGCCCCTCCGGTTCAGGGAAAACGACAATATTAAATTGTATCGCCGGCCTTACCCACCCTGACGAGGGGCGGATTTTGTTGAATGATCGATCTCTTTATAGAAAAGGCAAGAAGCCTGTTCCCGTTCAACATCGGAAAATCGGTTACCTATTTCAAGACTATGCCCTCTTTCCTCACATGACGGTGAAAAAGAATATTGAATATGGAGCGTCCGAGGATTCATTGGTCAATCAGCTGACAAAAGTCGTCTGCATTGAACATCTTATGAATAAATTCCCTCGCCAAATATCGGGAGGAGAAAAGCAACGGGTGGCCTTAGTCCGTGCTTTAGCAACTCAGCCCGACCTATTGCTGCTCGATGAACCTTTCTCCTCATTAGATACGAAAACGAAAGAAGAATGTCACCATGAATTGAAACGACTTCATAAGATCTGGAAAATCCCTATCATTTTGGTCACCCACGATGAACAAGAAGCGAAAAAACTTGGAGATCGCATCATTTATATGAACCAGGGAGACGCAGTGGAATAAAAAAGCATGCATATCGATGGGCGATACGCATGCTTTTTCTATATATACTAATAATTACCATTTTTTTGAAACGTTCTCTTTCCGTTAGCCGTACCTTTATTAACCTACAATAGAGGAGTGTTTTGATGGCTATGTTTATAGGGTTACTAGGAATAGGGTTGTCGATTGTCGTTTCTATCAGGTATATGAAATCAAGCCGGAGCACGTTCCTGAATCGTACTGCTTATTTAAACGAAAGGACGGATGCGGTCCAATGTCATCATTGTAGATCCATCCTGAAAAGACAAAAACATGGTCAGCAATGTCCGAACTGCAGACGCTGGGTGTAGATCGCCCATCGATATAAGCGATATATGCACCAACTTTTTGAAAACAAGCGCACATATCGCTATGAGATACGGACGCTTCGCTTTTAATTATTCAAAATGCGTTTCGATATATTGCTTCTCCTCAGCCTTACTTAAAAGCCCCTTGGCTTTGCCAACACTTCCACCCTTCCAATCCCAAATGGTGTTGTGGACTTCAACAGCGTTATCAAAGTCACCACGTCCCCATGCTTTCAAGGTTCTTTCATAGAAATCAAAATGATCGTATTCTTTAGAGGTACCTTCTATATTATTCAATACCGCCTGCATTTCCGCGATTCGCTCATCTGTTATCCGTAAATGACCTGCCCACTTTTCATCGGATCGAACTTTTTGATGTGTCATTTTATGAAGCATATCTTGGAAAAACGATTCAGTCGGAAGATTGTCTTCATCAACAGAAACTGCTTCAACCTTTTCTTCAAATTTTTCCTGCTCCTTTGCCTGTTCCTGGGCTTTCTGTTGTTGTTCATTAATATCTGAAAATATTAGAAATAGAAAAACACCACCTAGTAAAATGGCCGTACCTCCAATAATAGCAATGATCCATCTATACAAGTTCAAATTTATCATTCCTTTCAATTTAGATTGCTGTCTCAAAGCTTCTTCACCTTATACAAAACCGGATACTCTTTGTGAATGGAAATATAATCCACTAATTCTAGGACGCTAATTCAATGACGATATCCATCTGTGCTATTCTCGACGCTCCTTCAGAATATTTTTCATAAGCTTTTTTCCAATCCTTATTTTCGTAGGTCAATATATTTTCAAAAAGATCAACTGTTTCCGTCGTCCAATCTGCAAGTTCGCCGTACCCTTGTTCGTCAAAATACGTTTCAAATTGTCGTAAGTCTTTTACAACACGGTCCGAACTTGCTTGAAGAGTACCCCTTCGTAATCACTAAGGTCTTATAAATCATCTATAAGGGATAAAAATTTGTGACAAAAGTCTAGTTAATGTATTAGACGTAATGAACCAATAAATAGTTTGGTAAATCTATAAAAAATGACAAATTTCTTCTTTTAGAAAAGGGTGAACTAATAAATATTCTCCTGATTCTTCCTCGTAGATTGATCTACACGTTGCGGCAGTTATTTCTAGGCCGTTTAAAATAAATAACCTGTGTGTTTTCCTTTTCGTATAAACAAAAAACGCCACTTACAATCCTTGATTTAATAAGGATGAAAGCAGCGCTTTATATCTGACTATTTTTACTGGTATTTTCTACTCTAGAAAGGCTATACCGTAATTTTTATTAGTAAACGCCCCCGGCAGGATTCGAACCTGCGACACACGGTTTAGGAAACCGATGCTCTATCCCCTGAGCTACGGGGGCAAATAAGCGTACGTAGAATATTATACAAAACTACACGTCCATTGAAAAGCAATTTCTTTCCCAAATTGCCCCATTCGTGTTACTTACTCTGTCTGTATATGATAAAATGTTATTTGTCTGTCAAAACGTATCGAATTTTGTATTTTATTGCTTTTGCAGCACCTAATGAAATCATATACACAATCATACGATTTATAAAAAATGACCTGAGGTGCTTGTTGAATTGAGTCTTAAGGAGGAGAAGAGATGGGACAAATACCTTTCATAGCTGTTGAAGGGCCCATTGGGGTTGGGAAAACGTCTCTGTCTAAAAAGCTCGCCTCCCAGTTTGATTTTCATTTGCTTAAGGAAATCGTTGAGGAGAACCCATTTTTAGGCAAGTTTTACGATAATATTGAAGAATGGAGTTTCCAAACGGAAATGTTCTTCTTGTGTAATCGATTCAAACAGCTGGAAGATATCGATCGCAAATATTTGAAGTTAGAAAAGCCAGTTGTAGCTGATTACCACATTTCCAAAAACATGATCTTCGCACGTCGAACATTACGAGAAGATCAATTTCATAAGTACTCTCAAATATTTGATATACTAACAAACGATATGCCTCGGCCAAACATCATCGTTTATTTAGATGCCAGCTTAGATACATTGCTTGAGCGTATCCGAATGAGGAACCGAGATGTAGAGGCAAATATCCAGCCATCTTATTTAAAGCAGTTATCTCAGGACTATGAGGATTTCATGAATCATTTTGAAGCGACACACCCTGAGATTCCTATTATCCGTTTGAACGGAGACGACCTGGATTTTGTTAAACACCAGGACGATTTAAATTATATTGTTGATCAAGTTGAGCAGCATTTAAATAAAGGAGAAGTTATTAAATGAACGCACGTGAACGTTTCGGAATTCCCCATGACAGTGTCATCACGATTGCAGGGACCGTTGGAGTCGGGAAATCTACGATGACGAATGCTCTGGCGGATGCATTGAATTTCCGTACCTCTTTTGAAAAAGTGGATACCAATCCGTATTTGGATAAATTTTATCACGACTTCGAGCGTTGGAGTTTCCATTTACAAATCTATTTCTTAGCCGAACGTTTCAAGGAGCAGAAGAAGATCTTTGAATATGGTGGAGGTTTCATTCAGGATCGATCCATCTATGAAGATACTGGTATATTCGCACGCATGCATTATGAAAAAGGAACGATGTCTGAAACGGATTACGAAACGTACCGTAACCTTTTCGATGCCATGGTTATGACACCTTACTTCCCTCATCCAGATCTGCTGATCTATTTGGAAGGTTCTTTCGATGATATCATCAGTCGCATCAAAGAACGTGGCCGCCCAATGGAACAAGAGACACCGGTCGAATATTGGGAAGAAATGTTCAAACGCTATGAAAATTGGATTGATAATTTCAATTCTTGTCCTGTCCTTCGCCTGAATATCGCGGACTATGATGTATTGAAAGATGAGAATAGCATTGATCCGATTTTAGAGAAAATTGGCCACTTTATTCAACAATCTCGTAAATGGCGCTCTAGTCGCCTTCTGACATAATCTGACATAATCTGACATAAAAAGTGAACCTCCTGCAGAACCATTCGTTCTGCAGGAGGTTTTATTTTTTCAAAAATTATTTTTTGAGATACTCATTAAGCATAGCCCGATGACTTCCGATCATTTTTTCGGGGAGTCTATCGGCAGGAACAAATTTAAATTGAATTGATTCCTCCGGATCCACATTCATTTCACCCGAAAAACTACGGGTATAGTAGGCTGTTGTAACGACATAAAATTCGTCCCCATTCTCTGCTCTTATGAAGTGATCTTTACCTGAATACACATTTAACAAATGTAAATCATCTATAGATAATCCTGATTCCTCGTACACTTCACGTTTCGCTACTTCTTCCGTACTTTCACCGAGCTCCATCAGCCCTCCTGGCAGTCCCCAAACACCGTAGGGAGATGTCCGTTGTTGTAATAAAATTCTGTCTTGATCATCGGTGACAATGGCGACAGACCCTACAAAAATTAAAGGCCGATGACCGACAAGAGCGCGCAAATCTTCAACGTAACCCAAATGGATCCCCCTCTGTCTTCGAAAATTTAGTAGGCGAGCCCAATAGTTTCTTTTTTCCATTTATCTTCTTCTAAGGAGGTCAATAGAAAATGAGCGACATCACTGCGAGTGATCCTTTTTCCGTTTTTAGGAACGACACCTTCCGTTGCTCGATACGTCTTCGTTGTCTCGCCATCATCCAAGCGCATAGGACGAGCGATGGTATAATCCAGGTCAGCGGCTAAAATCGTATTTACTGCCCTTCTATGATCCTCTAATACGTTTTTCAAGATGCGCTGTGACATCCATCCTAAAAATCCTGGAATCTCCTTATAAATCCCTGCAGAGGCCACATAAAGAATTCGACTAAGTCCGTGTTTTTGCATAGCTGGTACGATATTTTGCATCATTTCTTCCAATACGTCTGATGGTTTTAATCCTTCTGATCCTAAGCATGAAATAACTGCCTCATGTCCTTCTACGGCTTTATCAACGTCCTGTTCATTGAGGGCATCTCCTTGTATGACGTTCAGCCGTTCATGCTCCACCGTTAGTTTGGAAGGAGTACGCACAAATGCTGTGACATGATGACCAGCCTCAAGCGCCTGTTTCACGACTTCCTTCCCTGTTCCACCCGTTGCACCGAACACAATGATCTTCATAGTTTACCTCCTTATTTTTCCTTCCTTCTCTATTATAACTTGGAATCATTCATCCCCAAAGATGGAAGGTGGCAATAAGAAGCCTTCTCTTTAAAATTATGGCGATCTAATTTATTGGTGATCACTTTGTTATAGATTTACTAATTGAAATATAGGAAAGGTTTCCAAGTACCCATTCGACACCACTAAAGTTTAGAAATTGAGCCTTCTATCGGGAGCTATTATGAAATACATAAAAATAACCATAAGATTTAGAGTGCCAAAATAAAAGAGGAATTCCTTTTTTCGTTAATCTTCAATTTTTCTCAACACCGCAGTTAAAATTACTGCCCCAACGACCATAATTGCGCCAATCCAAGGTGTATGAATCAATCCAATAGAATCGACAATCACGCCTCCTAAGAAGGACCCGATGGCAATACCAACATTAAAAGCAGCAATATTTAGAGCCGACGCAACATTGACAGCTGAGGGCACATATTTTTCTGCAAGTTTCACAACTAATATTTGTAAAGCAGGGACATTCATAAAAGCAAATAATCCCATGAAGAAAATGATAAGCAAACCCATCATTTTGAAGGGAATCGCAAAGGTCAAGACGAATAACACAATGGCTTGTAGGACGAACATCCAGAATAAGGCTTTGAGTGGGTTGTGATTAGAGACCCTTCCTCCAACAGTGTTACCAATTGCTACGGCCAACCCATAAATAAGCAAAATCACACTGACAAAGCCTGGGTCGAATCCTGTCACCTCTTCCAGTAGTGGAGCTAGATAGGTAAAGGCTACAAATGTCCCTCCATATCCCAGGGCTGTGATGAGAAATGCCAGTAATATTTTTCTGTTTTTCAATATCTTCATCTGTTCTTTAAACTTGGCAGGAGGTGCTTCCTCTAAATTCTTTGGAATAAGAAGAGCACTAGAGAGAATACCAACAACACCTAACAAGGCAACGCCCCCAAATGTCGCTCTCCATCCAAAAGTTTGACCGATAAATGTTCCCAGAGGGACACCAGTCACAGTAGCAACAGTAAGACCAGTAAACATGAATGCGATGGCGCTCGCCCGTTTATGATCAGGAACGAGACTTGCTGCAATGGTTGAACCGATGGAAAAGAAGATTCCATGAGAAAACGCCGTTACGAATCGGGCGATGAGTAATAAACCAAAACTTGTAGAAAAAGCTGCAATTGAATTTCCTAAAATAAATATCACCATAAGTGCCAGAAGCAAGCTTTTTCGACTCATTTTATTTGTCAGGGCCGTTAATACAGGAGCTCCTACTGCCACCCCGACGGCATAACCGGACACAAGTAGACCGGCAAGTGTAATGGAGATAGACAGGTCTCCAGCAATAGCAGACAATAATCCTACAGGGACAAATTCCGTCGTCCCAATACCAAAAGCACTGATAGCAAGGGCAAGTAACGCAAATGTATTGATTTCTTGTTTATGATCAACAGAAGATGAATGAACACTTTGTGTTTGTGAACTCATCTCACATACCTCCTAATGGTTCTCAAATGTTCGTGAACCAAGGCGCCGTTTGGAACACAATTATGATTATGAGTGCCACACCTCTCTTTGAGAAGTACGCACTTTCATGTGCTATAGGCACCTGGAGGTAACAATTTAATCAAATCAAGGTTCATTTGTTCCCTTTTTAAGCTTTTTTAGGAATAGGTGTAAGCATAAGAGTAGAGATTGAGTCGATAACGTGATAATTTATTGTATAGCAAAACTAAGAGTGTACATGCTAAAAAGATCCCTAGTTGAAAAGATAAAGGAGAGTTCGTTCTCATGCACAAATATAACATTCCTGTGGAAGCGGCATTGGAAGTCATTGGCGGTAAATGGAAGGTCGTCATTTTATGTCATCTTATTGAAGAAAAGCGTCGAACAAGCGAACTGAAACGGTTAATGCCAGGAATCACACAAAAGATGTTAACCCAGCAGCTTCGTGAGCTTGAGTCAGACGGAGTGATTAATCGGATCGTTTATAATCAGGTTCCTCCCAAAGTGGAATATGAACTGACGGAATATGGATGGACATTAAAAGGAGCGCTAGACATGTTGTGCGCATGGGGAGAGCAGCATATAGAAAAGACCTACCCAAATAAAGAAGACGTTTTATTAGATCCGACCGAAATGGAAACCGTATAAACATAAAAAATCCCTCACTGACGAGGACACGTCGATGAGGGATTTTATTTTGGCAAATAAAAAAATCGTTACACAATGTAACGATTTTTGTTCTATAAATCTCCAATATTTATGCGCTATATTTGAAAATTAAATGGCGGAGGAGGAGGGATTCGAACCCCCGCGGGGCGTTA
>NZ_JRNX01000507.1 GCF_000786645.1 Halobacillus sp. BBL2006 | reverse complement strand
TGAAGTCATTGCTGAAGCAGAAGCGACGATCGTCCACTTCAATTATGAAACACAAAAAAGTGAGCCGATTCCGGCAGACCTTCGTTCGCTATTAGAAAATCATCTTGTACTCAGTTAGAGGAAAGGAGGAGATAGTCTATGGCTCGATTTGCAAATAAGATAGCGGTTGTGACTGGAGCTGGAAGCGGGATCGGAGAGAAAACGGCTCACCAACTTGCCGCGGAGGGGGCAACGGTCATTCTCGTCGGTCGAACGCCGTCTAAGCTTGAAAGGGTAGCAGAGCAAATCAATGAGAAGAAGGACGGTGCAAGTGTCGTCTTTCAAGCGGATGTCACGAAGGAAGAAGACATCGCAGCATTAAGTGATTTCATCCAAAGTGAGTATGGGACGCTGCATGTGCTCGTGAACAATGCTGGGACTTCTGGCAATACGACGATTTTAGAAATGGAGACATCGGAGTGGGACCGGATTCAGGATACGAATTTGAAAAGCGTGTACTTAGTCTCCAAAAGTCTTGGTCGTCTTATGGTCGATCAGGAGGATGGTGAAAGTGACCGTGCGATCGTCAATGTCGCTTCTTTATCAGGGCATAAGGCAGGAGCGAAAATCCCTCATTATAGCTCATCAAAGGCAGCGGTGATCCATTTCTCCAAGTCGCTTGCGCTGGAGTTCGCTCCTCATGGGATTCGGGTTAATTCCGTTTCTCCGGGGTTTGCGGAAACGCCGTTGACGGAAGAAGGATTGAAGAACCAGCGATTTGAGGATGCCATCAAAAGAAACACAGCATTGGGGCGTGTGGGGAAACCTGAAGAAATTGCTCAGGTAATCACTTTTGCTGCCTCAAAAGAAGCTTCCTATATGACGGGCTCGGATCTGCTCGTTGACGGGGGCTGGCTGATCAAGTAAGAAGTGATAGTTCTGCCTAAAAATGATAACGCTTACAATAAATGAGCCAGTTGGAAATTTTGAATAAAGGGGACGTGTTTCATGCTAACGAAGCATTTTGAGTTTTGGCCGAAGTTGACGAAGTCCATTACCGTTCCAGAAACTTCGCTTTATGATAACCTGGCCGTTTCTGCCAAACGCTATCCAAACAGCGAAGCGATTTATTATTATGGGAATTCAATAACGTTCCAAGAGCTGAAAAAGGAAGTCGATACGTTCGCAGGCTTTTTGCAGCAGCATCTCCACGTAGAAAAGGGAGAAAAAGTGCTGTTATTTATGCAAAATTCTCCGCAGTTTGTCATTGGTTATTATGCCATTCTGCGTGCGGGGGCAGTTGTCGTACCTATTAATCCGATGCTTAAGACGCAGGAGCTTGAATTTTACGTGAAGGACTGCGCGATTCAGTCCGCTCTCATCGGCCAGGAATTCATCGATGTTGTTCATCCGCTGACCGAAACAACGACGCTGAAAAACCTTATCGTCGCTGCGTATTCCGATTATGCAGGTGATGCAATGAGTGACCAGTTGCCAGAAGAAGTGGCAGCGCCGCGAG
>NZ_JRNX01000506.1 GCF_000786645.1 Halobacillus sp. BBL2006 | reverse complement strand
TTCTTTTTGTTTTTCCTTCTGTTGAGAAGCTTCTTTATTGCTCTTTTTATTCTTCATTTCCGAAGTGTTGCTTTCCTTCTCTTCATGGAACTCTCTATCCAATTTACTTTCGATTTGAGATAGTCGCTGCTCACCACGATCCGTTAAAGGTAGTTCTTTTAATTCTTGTAGAGATTCTTTCTTAAGCTGGTACACCTCTTCTTTACTGTGAGTCTCTTGAAAAGCACGCATCTGATTCAAACGTTCTTGTCGGTCAGTATTTTCTTCTTTATCCAATTCTTTTCCAACGGTTGGTTCAATAAAGTTCATGAGCTCCTTTTTATAAGCATCTTTGAAATCTTGATGGGAATATTCCTCTTCGACCTTTTCTTCCTTATCAAACGGCCCGCTATCCTTCTCAGCCTTACTCACTTGGCTTCGGTACATATCCCGAAGCTTTTCTGAAGATAGTATCGCTCTTTCTTGTTTGTCCTCTTCCATTTCATGTTTTTGTTCTTTAACACTCATACCTTTCTCCCCTTCCTTTTCTTGGCCCATGGATTCTTCTATGGTCGTAATAAATTCTTTAGCTGTTGCCTGAACTTCTTGTAATAGGCTCTCATGGTCTTTAAGTTCATGATCCTTGGTCCAGTGATGCAGATAATCTAATGAGTAGTCACTGGTGTCAATATTGAAATAAGAAGCAACCGTATAAGCTGTCATTTCCGCCTGAAATTCTTTCTCCGGTTTGGTGTAGTCGCTCATATTTTCCTTCGTATGAAGCTTGGCGTGAGTCAATTCATGTAATAGAGTTTTTGTATCTTGACGCTCAGAATTACGCGGATTAAGAGCGACTTCTCCTTTCCCTGTGTAACTGACGCCTTTAGCTGCTCCTAACTCTTCATAAGGATCTACAATTTGAATGTTATTGTTATCAGCTATAGCCTCCATCCCTTGTCGAAGCTGACTGTAATTATGAACCTCCCCATCGATCCATTTGTTAGGAAAGATCTGAGGCAGATCTTTTTGAGTGGCTGTTGTCTGAGAAACATCAAACACACTCCCGGTAGAATAAACAAGACGGCCATCTCGTTTATCGAGTTGACCGTCTTTGACTTGTTGCTTTTCTGTTTTCGTCGCATATTTCAGAGGTTTCCATTCGCCCTCTTCATCTTGAAACTGTTGGCCTAACCGGTTAGGTACAAGAACCTTTAGACTTTTCTCTCCTTTGTTTACGGAGAACCCTTTGTCTTTCCAGAAGGCGTAAGAACCTACAGCTTCTGCTCCTGGAAACTGTGAATCAATGAGTGCAGTATTCCGTGGAGAATACCGGTGAAATTTCCCCATAAAGTCTAGATACTCTTTCATTTGTTTAGGAGTATGAAAGTGCTTAGAAATACTTTCTTCCATCCCCTCTGTCAGTCGATTGATCTCTTCTTTGACCTTTTCCGGTGATTTCTGTTTATAGGATTGTTTAGCCTTCGCCATGATCTTCAGCTCCTTCACTGATGTTCATGAGTTCTTCCATTTCTTCCTCATCGTAATTGGGTTCTGTATTTAATATCAGTTCTTTTGTTTTCTTATGAAAAGGAATGAGTAGATTCTCTTGATTCACTAAATGCTGTTCAAGATCAACCATTTCCTGATCACTCAACGTTAAAGTGTATTCTTCCTGTCCCACCTCCATCACGAGCTCATTATTTTCACTTAAACGCTTAAACACACCTACTTCATAATTGCTATTAAACAAAAGCATACCTTCAACTCCTTTATTAGATAATTTCTCATGTATAGCATTAGATTGATGCTGGTTGAGTCTCCCCGGCACTTATTCTCTTCTGACGCTGATGACTGATTCTTTCCTCGACTGCTTGCCTCGCATCCTTCATCGCTTGGCTTTCAAAAATTGGTGTGGTAACACAACTTTCTAAGTTCTGATCCATCGCAAAACCGTTCATTAATTCCAGAAGGACTTGTGTATTCTTATCGCTTCGATTGGCTGCTAACCGCAACCGTTTCATCTCTTCAGAAAACACGTCTTTAAAATGTTGAGCCATCAAACTCATGAGATATTCTTGTGATTGTTCCTTCGCATTCTGTGCTTCCCATTCCTCAATCATACGATCCAAAGCTTCACCTGGATAACGAATATGGTGCTGTTCCTGATACTCTTTGATTAACTCAATTGTCTCTTCATGAAGAGTAACATTTTGACGTCTTCTCATCTTTGTAACCTACCTCCCTCTTTCGATTTCCCGCTCTAACTTCTGATGATCCAAGTCATTGATAAACTGATCATACGTTTGTCCCAACGAGCGTTGAATGCTTCTTAAGGAACGTTGCAATTGAATTCCTGAAGGCATGGCCTTATAGGAGTAATTTTCTTGTGTCGTTTGTCTGGGATATTGCTGGCGATCATATTGTTTCATTTCTTGTAAGAACGCATTACCCATTCGTTTATAGAGATCATCTAACTTGTTTTGTTTGTAATGTTGGTATCGCTTTTTATCCTTAGGTCCATCCCCGTAAGCCCTCTTTAATTCATTTGCTTCTTTGTCCAATTTTTCATGTAGCTGGTTCATATCTTTGGCGTGGTACTTATCTAAATACCGTGTCGTTAGTTCATCAATCTTTGGTCGAAGAGGCTTCAGCGTTTGATAGCCATAGTGCCACTGTCGCTTATCCTCTGGCAAGTGATTATACACGTCGAGGAACAGAGGTTTTATTTCTCTATTGCTCCATTTCGTGCTGCTATTTTCTTTCTTTGTATTCACCATGTGGTCACGGATCAATGAGTTTATTCGGTTCCGTTCTTGCGTTCGATCCATTAATCCATTCACGACTTCACTTTTCATCGCGTCTAGAGTTTTCGGCTTTCGCTTTCCACGTTCACGAGTCGGGTTTGGTTCGACGGTGGCCACATGAATATGAATGTTATCGGTGTTATAGTGAATGGCCGCCGACCAAACAGCACTCTCTTGTAATCCTTCTTTTCTCATCATGGCCTGCATCGATTTCCGTGTTACTTGCTTCAAAGCATCTTCATCTAAGGTGTGTGTCTTTGAATCATAAACGCCTCGGTTTTGAAGCCAATCGTTATCAAATGTAATGACGTCCTGCCACATGATACTGTTCTTCTTTTGAGCTTGTTCAAACAAAGTTTTAATGCCCTGCTTTCCTTCCACCGATAAATGGTCCGACTGCTGAGTAAACAAAGCAGATGTTTTATCTGGGTCATCCATATAGTGATTATATAAACTAAACATGGACCGATGAGCATCCCCCTTTCCTTTTGCCTCTTTCCGATCCACATACTGCACATAATCTTGAAATCCTCTCTTATTCGCTGTCACAAATTTTGTTTTTAAAACCACTCCAGGTGTTACGGTTTCACTCATGCCTCTTCACCTGGTTCTTCAACCTGTAAGAGATCATTCATTTCTCGAATCGCTGTATAACAATGAGCCATCGTTTGAATGTTTCGATCGACTAATTGCTGCAGTCTTTGTTCACGAAGGTTCTCTTCTCGATAGACAGCTAACTGTTGCAACTGAGCATGTAAAAACTCTTGCCGACTTAACCCTTTTTCCTTCGCGAGTTCGTCAATTCGTTGAACGGTTTTCGGATCCATATAACGAATTCTTATTTCCATAACAATCACTCCCTTTGAAGAAGTCCCTAAAACTAGTGAATAAAGAGAAGAGCATAAGAGGTTTTTGTTCCCACTTGGCGTGTGAATCCCGGCAGAGCCGGGCAAAACGAGGGAACAAGAAAATCTCCAGATGTGCGGTCGCTGTGCGGCTAAAACAGGAACATCCATTCGTGTATTCACCTTGGTGTGTGGTCCCTGCACAGGAGATGTGTGGACCCTGTGTTGACCTCTACCACAACCTACGCCCCTTTTTAGTTCGAAATCATCTCTCGTTTTTCTTCTAACATCCCAATCTTTTCAAAGATGGTTTGGATGGTTAGTTCATGTTCAGCTGCCTCTTGATTAATCTGATCTTTTTCATTTTCTAGGTGATTAATTCTAGCCTCTGTATTCTTTTTCTCTTCCTCCGTTTCGTAAAGAAGCTCTGATTCTAATTCAACGATTTTTTGATCAACTTCTTTGATTCGTTCATCGATGGTTTGAATACTTGCCCTCTTCTCTTTTATTGTTTCTTTAGCCTTTTCGATTTCTTCAGATACAGCAGCAACTTCATATTCTTGCTCCGTTAAAATGTTTAATTGTTTGTCCATTTCCACTTTACGTTGATCTGTATAAATACGTGCCAGCTCTTTCTTTTCCTCACCCCCTTTTAGGGAATTTTGATCATTCTTTTCAGGAAATAGCATGGCGTTTTCTTCCTTAATAACATCGAGTGCCATGACATCAAAGGAAGGACTTACCTGGTGGATACTAATGACATATCTGCTTTCATCGTTGTACTCTACGTGCGTTGGAAGATCGCGTTTTGGATGCTCTTTTTCCTGAGCAGTAAAGCTCAAGGATTCATCTAACAAAGCTGTTGATTTATTGATGTTTATGGTGACAACCATCAGCTTTTTCGTTGGATTATAAACCCAGTCCTTAATCGTAAGTTCACCTGATCCTTGTAAGTTCAGAGGTTCATTGACAGGCGTTTGTTGAACTTTACTCTGATCTGCATCACCAAATATAAAACCAGAAAACAAGAAAAAAAG
>NZ_JRNX01000505.1 GCF_000786645.1 Halobacillus sp. BBL2006 | reverse complement strand
TATTTTTTTCTCTTTCTCATCAAGCTAAAAGCTCCTAAGATAATGACGATCACCGCAAAAATAAGGGCTTGCCAGCTATCATTCACTAGACCCTGATAGACGCCGTTGGCAATAAAGAGTGCGCATAATAGTAAAAAAATAATAAGAGATATCTTGTTCATCTATCATTCTCCTTTTCTGTTGTTGTTTTCTAATGGTCAGATCTTTTAAGTCTGCTGCAAAACTAGGGACTAAGCTGAATAAGTAACGCCTGGAATCTTCTGCGAAAAAGGGAAGTACAAAGAAAAATGAAAGGAAGTCCGAATAAATATGCTTCTTCAATACAAAGAGCATCTATCCAGATTGGACTCAGAGATAGATGCTCTCGCAAAAGAAGTTGAGGAATATAAGATAATCCAATCTATCCCTGGTATTGGAGAAAAAATCGCTGCCACGATTATTTCTGAGATTGGGGAGATAGACCGGTTTAATCACCCTAAAAAGCTAGTAGCATTCGCAGGAGTTGATCCAGAAGTACATGAATCAGGTAAGTTTAAGGCTACTTTAGTTCGGATTACAAAACGTGGTTCAAGTCGGCTACGTCATGCCCTATATATGGCCGTTAGATCTGGTATTCGTGATTGCCGCAAACAAAAAACAACAGCCGAAATTATCCCTAGAAACAAAAAATTAAGAGCGTTTTACGATAAGAAACGAAAGGAAGGCAAATTATATAAAGTAGCCGTCATTGCATGTGTAAATAAGCTCTTACATTGGATTTATGCTTTATTGAAAAACAAAACCACTTTCCAAGATATAGCGTAATTAATATTTCCATCTAAATAATACAAAACCTTCCAATCAAACATTCGAGGAAGGTTATTTGCCATGCGTATTTTTAGTATAACATGGGTTACCTTAAGTTTTTATTGAAAAATGTTGACAAACTATTAGCTGGTTTTGCTGAATACCGTTTATCGATCGTAGATTCATTTTCAGATAATTCTAAAGCCAAAACAATAATAAAGTTTACCCTAGCTAAAAAGAATAGAAGCGGATAAGGAGGGGAGGTTAATGTTTTACAAAAAACAATAGTCCATTTATTATATAAATATAATAAAAACGAGGAGACGCAGTTATGAGTATTTCATATACTTACATAAGTAAAAAAATCATCGAAAATAAAAATCAATTCACAAGGATTTTGAGTAAGGTCGAAAAAGATGAGGAATCAGCTTTTCTCAGTGAGAAGCTAAAAGAGAAGAGAATAGAGCTCTTTGATTACTTAGCCAATGATATTTTGGAAGAAGAAGGACTTGAAGAGATCATTAAGAGCTGGACAGCAGAAACTGGTGAAATAGGTTGGCAAGAAGGGGTTCCACTCCAACACCTCCTGTCTTCTATCAATGTAGTGAAAAGTGCCGTTTGGTACATATTCGAAGAAGAGAGGGATAACGATTTGTTCCCTTCTTCAACCGTACTTCACGTAATAAAGAAAATTTCACCTCTTTTTGACAGCATCACTTCAAAACTGAGTCAAATCTACATCGAGCATCATCAAAAGGACTGGGAAAAGGCTCAAGCCGTGTTGGTTGAATTATCGGTACCGGTTGTGCCGATTACTGAAGGTGTGGCTGTTTTACCCCTTATTGGAGAAATAGATTCCGAACGGTCCCAACTAGTGATGGAAACGTCTTTACGAAAAAGTACAGAATTGGATTTGACTCACTTGTTAATTGATGTTTCGGGGGTCCCTGTCATTGACACAGTCACTGCACATCATATCTACCAAATTGTTCACGCCCTCAAGTTGGTTGGTGTAAAGGCGACTTTGACCGGAATTCGTCCGGAGATTGCTCGTTCTGTCGTAAGAATGGGTGTGAAATTCACCCAAGTTTCAACCAAAGCCACCTTGCAGCAGGCTTTGAATGAAATCGGGTTATTGAAGGAGTGGAGTCCTGAAACATAAGGCATTAAGGGGGCTGGGACATAAGTAAAGCAGATTTATTATAAAACGAACATTGGAAACTTGTATAAAATCAACCAGATTCTTAGCGAAGTGTTTTGACGGAGCGGTCATTGCACTCTTTTTTTTGGCACACAAAAATCCCGAACTGATTTCAACGAATCGTTCGGA
>NZ_JRNX01000051.1 GCF_000786645.1 Halobacillus sp. BBL2006 | reverse complement strand
CTATGGACACTATGGTCCTCTCTTTATCCGTATGTCATGGCACGCAGCCGGCACGTATCGTACAGGTGACGGACGCGGCGGTGGGGCAACAGGAAATCAGCGTTTTGCTCCACTGAATAGCTGGCCTGATAACGCGAACCTTGATAAAGCGCGTCGCCTGTTATGGCCGATTAAACAAAAATACGGAAACAAACTTTCCTGGGCAGACTTACTTGTACTTACTGGTAATGTTGCACTTGAGTCCATGGGCTTGAAGACCTTTGGTTTTGGTGGAGGACGCGAAGATATCTACCATCCAGAAGAAGACGTTTATTGGGGTACTGAAAAAGAATGGTTAGCTGACAACCGTTACTCAGGTGACCGTGAGCTTGAAGATCCGCTTGCCGCCGTTCAGATGGGACTCATTTACGTAAACCCAGAAGGTCCAAATGGAGAGCCGGACCCACTAGGTAGTGGCCGAGACATCCGAGAAACATTCGCACGTATGGGAATGAACGATTATGAGACCGTAGCCCTGGTTGCCGGTGGTCACACATTTGGTAAAGCCCACGGTGCAGGAGACCCTGAAAAAGTTGGCGCAGCACCTGAAGCGGCTGATATTGAAGAACAGGGGCTAGGCTGGCACAGCACACACGGAAGCGGTAAAGGACGTGACACCATCACTAGTGGTGTAGATGGCGCATGGACAGCTAACCCAACCACATGGGATAATGGATACTTCGATCTATTATTCGGCTACGAATGGGAGCTTACGAAGAGTCGTTCCGGTGCTAATCAGTGGGCGCCTGTAAATCCTAAAGATGAAGACCTTGCACCGGATGCAGAAGATGCGTCTGTAAAGGTTCCTACATTTATGACTACTGCGGATATGGCATTACGCATGGATCCTGAATATGAAAAGATTTCACGTCATTTCCACGAGAATCCAGAAGAATTCGCAGATGCTTTTTCACGTGCATGGTTCAAGCTGCTTCACCGGGACATGGGGCCTAAATCAAGATATCTCGGTCCAGAAGTACCAGAGGAAGATCTGATCTGGCAGGACCCGATTCCTACTGTCGATTATGATTTGACGGACGCTGAAGTCAAAGAGTTGAAAGCGAAAATTCTTAACACTGGTTTAACTGTCAGCGAACTGATCAAGACGGCATGGGCTTCTGCAAGCACATTCCGCGGCTCTGACAATCGTGGTGGCGCAAATGGCGGCCGCATCCGTCTGGAACCACAGAAGGATTGGGAAGTAAACGAGCCTGAAATGTTAGAAAAAGTGCTTACTGTCTACGAAGATATCCAAAGCAAATTGGATAAAAAAGTCAGCATCGCTGATTTGATTGTCCTTGGCGGTAGCGCAGCTGTAGAAAAAGCGGCCAAAGATGCCGGCGTTGAGATTACTGTACCATTCGTTTCTGGACGCGGCGATGCCACCCAGGAGCAGACAGATGAAGAAAGCTTTGAAGTACTAGAGCCGATGGCAGATGGTTTCCGTAACTACGAGAAGAAAGCCTACACACTGAGCCCAGAGGAACTGTTAGTAGACAAAGCTCAACTACTTGGACTTTCTGCACCTGAAATGACTGTGTTAATCGGTGGTATGCGTGTACTTGGTGCTAACTATAAAGACACAGAACACGGCGTTTTCACAGACAATGTAGGTGCACTAACGAACGACTTCTTCGTGAACCTGCTTGATATGGGCATCGAATGGAAGCCGTCAGATTACAACTTATACGAAGGGCGCGATCACCAAACAGGTGAACTCGTGCGCACTGCAACGCGTGTAGACCTTGTCTTCGGTTCAAACTCTGTCTTGCGCTCGCTCGCGGAAGTTTATGCACAAGACGATAATAAAGAGAAATTTGTGCGTGACTTTGTAGATGCATGGGTGAAGGTTATGAATGCTGACCGTTTCGATCTTAAGATTAACAAAGATTTGATGTATCATAACGCATAACTAAAATGTAGAAAGAGCCCGGGAGTAGAAACTCCCGGGCTCTTTTTGCTTACTCTTTAGTTTTTTCTAACCATGTTACACACTCCACGGGGGATGAATGGTTATTACAGATAATAAAGGATGAAGTGGCGTTTACCTTATTCAAAGGTGGTGCCTGACACCCGCTACGGTAATGTTTTAACACAGTGGGGGCATTACTGAAATTGATGTTTGTACCAGATCCGAACCTACACTAAAAAAAGAACATCACACTTCATAAGTGTAATGCTCT
The DNA here is from genome assembly GCF_000786645.1 of Halobacillus sp. BBL2006. Taxonomy (GTDB): domain Bacteria; phylum Bacillota; class Bacilli; order Bacillales; family Halobacillaceae; genus Halobacillus. Next base: position 8,707 of record NZ_JRNX01000051.1, on the reverse strand, counting down.
TTTATATATATTACTATTGTTGAACTTACACGTCGCGACGTTTTTTAATGGTGTAGTTTGTATGAGCAACAACGGTTTTTTCGAAATCTAAATTGCGCTCGTAGAAATCATCCATAATGGTCATATCGCAAACAACGGAGTTTTGTAAATTAGCAGAAGTTACGACAGCTTCGAATTGTTGGCCGTCTTTTTGAAAAGTTATGATATCACCTACGGTTGCTTTGTCGTCTTCTTTTACTTTCTTTTCTTCTTCTGAGTTTTTCTTTTTAAACGCAGCATCAACTAAATTTTTGCTTATATTTTCATCAGCCATGATAAATTCCCCTTCCTAGTGAGTGAATGTAATGTAGTTTCTATTTCTTTTGTGTCAAGACTCTAGTTAAGGGTTCCCTTATCTATACCCTTAATCAAGTTCCCTCAATCTCCTTAGAGTATTACTCTAATACGATTCTTTATTAGAAGAGTGCCTGATCGCCGCCTTAGGTGTTGAGATCTAACTTACCATGTATAGGTACGGAATAAAAATTAGGGAGGTACTAGTGTTTGGTTGCCTCTTCAAACACTAGTACCCCCCCTGTTTTTCTTTCATTCATGCAAACGAATGACTCTTCAAAATACTATTGGGATTCACTTTCTTTCTTCTCTAAACACGTCACACACTCCACGTGGCTCGTCTGTGGGAACATATCGACAGGTTGAACCTCTTTCGTCTCATATCCACCATCTTCAAGCACTCTCAAATCACGAGCGAGCGTTGATGGATTACACGATACATACACGATACGCTCCGGTTCCATATCGAGCATCGCTTTTAATAGCTCTTCATCACAGCCTTTACGTGGAGGATCAACGACTATCACGTCTGGTCGTAGTCCCTGGTTGCGCCACCATGGCATAAGCTCTTCCGCTTGGCCAACATAGAATTCAGCGTTGTCCATCTTGTTCAGGCGGGCATTCTTTTTCGCATCGGTAACAGCTTCAGGAACAATTTCCACTCCGTAGACTTTCTTCGCTTTCTGTGCTAGAAAAAGCGATATGGTGCCGATACCGCAGTACGCGTCTATCACTGTTTCACCGCCGCGAAGATCAGCATACTCAAGCGCCTGATCGTACAGCTTTTTCGTCTGAGTCGGGTTGACCTGGTAGAACGATTTTGGGGAGATCATGAATTTGATATCGCCAATCGTATCGTAGATATATTCGTCACCATAGATAACCTTCGTTTCTTTTCCTAAGATAACATTGGTCTTCGCACTGTTCACGTTATGGACGATTGATTTCACATTTGGATACGCGTCACGAATCTCCTCAATCAGCTTGTCCTGATGTGGGAGCTTTTTCGTCTTCGTTACGATGACGACCATAATATTTTTCGTATTCTGGCCAGTGCGGACCATAATATGGCGTATCGTGCCGCGATGTGTCGATTCGCCATACGCTGATATGCCAAGCTTTGAAGCGATACGGCGTACAGCTTCTACCATCCGGTCGTTCATTTCATCCTGGATCAGGCATGTATCCATATCAATGATGTTGTGACTGCGTTTCTGGTAAAAGCCCGTCATCAGTTCACCATCTTCTTTTTGTCCGACAGGAATCTGTACCTTGTTCCGGTAGCGCCATGGGTCATCCATACCGATCGTATCGTGCACCGATACGTGTTCAAGATGGCCGATCTTTTTCATAGCATCTTTCACTTGTTTATGTTTCATTTGCAATTGCATCTCATAACTCATGTGTTGCAGCTGGCAGCCCCCGCATTTGTAGTACACGTCGCATGGAGGCTCTACTCGATCGTTGCTTTCCTCTTTCACCTCAAGCAGTTTTCCGAAGCCAAAGTTCTTCTTCACTTTAATCACTTTGACAGTTGCTTGTTCACCTGGAAGGCCATATGGTACGAAAAGCGGATAGCCATCTACTTTCCCTACCCCATTGCCTTCGTGAGTCAAGTCTTCGAATGTCAGTTCAATCGTTTCGTTTTTCTGTACAGGCGGCTTTGGTTTCGCCATCATTCATCCGTCCTTTTTCTATATAATCTATCCGTAGTTTATCATATCTTTAAGGGCGTAGTCGCCTCGACTGCTATGTGAGACAAACCGACAAATTTCTATGTCCCGGGAAATGATTATCGTATTTATTAAAGTGTGCCTTTAAAAGGTGGGTTTCAATGGCTTTCCGTTCATAAAAACAAAGGAAAGCGCCGCTAAAATAGCAGCGCTCTCCCTTATTTTTCTTCATGAAACTTATCTTCCGGTACAAAAAAGTCAATATGGCGATACAAATTGACAAATTCCCCGGGCAATAATCCACCAAATTCCCCATCAATGTTCAGCTGCATCTTCTCTTCTGTCTTCACTTTCACGCGACTGGCAGTCGTGTGAATGAACTTCGGATGAGTAAGATGGTTGCCTTGAATCGCGAGTGTAGCGAGGCGGACAAATTCGGCGATGTTCATCTTCTCAATGATCATCAGGTCGAATAGCCCGTCGTCCATACGTGCGGATGGGGCCAGTTTCTCAAGACCGCCAACCGAGTTAGTGTTCGAAACGAGAAACAGCATGATCTCTCCCTCATACCACTTGCCGTCATACTCCATCTCGACGTGGGTAGGGCGGATTGATGGCAGCATTTCGATGCCTTTTAGATAATACGCCAGCTGCCCAATCATCGTTTTCAGTTTGCTTGGGACTTCGTAGGAAATCTCGGTGATTTTCCCGCCGCCGGCGATGTTCATGAAATATTGGTCGTTAACGCGGCCGATATCGAGCGGATGACTGTAGTCTTCCAAAATGATATCGACGGCTTTATGAATGTTTCGCGGGATGCTTAGTGCACGCGCGAAGTCGTTGGTTGTTCCTACTGGAATGACGCCGAGCTTCGGTTTATGGTCTTGTTCGGCAATTCCGTTGATCACTTCGTTGATGGTTCCATCCCCGCCTGCAGCGACGACAACGTCGAACTCATGTTCAACGGCATACTTGGCGGCTTGTACAGCATCGCCTGCACACGTGGTGGCATGCGTCGATGTTTCATAGCCGCTTTGTTCAAATCGCTGTAAGATATCGGGTAAAACCTTCCGGATCACTTCTCTTCCAGAGGTCGGGTTGTATATAATTCGGGCCCGTTTCATTCTTTAACCCCCTCATCCAGGCATGTTCCACATTACATCATAGCGCTTTTTCCTGAATTTGAAAACACTTTTTATAGTATATGATGGGTTGTCTCCACTCATACGAAAACACGCACTCTCGAAATCGGTGCGTGCTTCCGCTTTCTGTGTTCACCTGTCTTAACGCTTATCCATTTCTGCAAGGATAATTTTATTGACCATCGGAGGATTGGCCTGTCCTTTGGTCTCTTTCATCACTTGACCGACTAAGAAGCCAAGCGCTTTGTCTTTTCCGTTCTTATAATCTTCGATCGACTGTGGATTGTTATCCATAATGCCGACGACGATTTCCGTCAGCTGACCTTCGTCAGAGATTTGGACGAGTCCTTTATCTTTGACAATCTTCTCTGGATCGCCGCCTTTTTCAACAAGCTCTGTGAAGACTTTCTTCGCAATCTTAGAAGAAATCGTGCCGTCTTCGATCAGCTTAATCATTTTCGCCAGAGATTCTGGTCTCAATGCAAGCTCGTGAAGCTCTTTGTAATGCTTGTTCATGTACGCAGACACTTCTCCCATCAGCCAGTTGGAAGACTGCTTGATGTCGCCGCCAGCTGCAATTGTTTCTTCGAAGAAGTCGGAAAGTTCTTTGTTGTTGGTCAAAACCATCGCATCGTACTCAGGCAATTCAAGCTCTTCGATGTAACGCTTTTTACGTGCATCTGGAAGCTCAGGAATCTGGTCGTAAATACGTTGTTTCCAAGCTTCATCGATGTGAAGTGGAACAAGGTCCGGCTCTGGGAAGTAACGATAGTCGTCAGAACCTTCTTTCACACGCATTAGAATCGTTTCTTTCGTCTGCTCATCATAGCGGCGTGTTTCCTGACCAATTACTCCGCCGGAAAGCAGTTCCGCACGCTGACGTTTTTCTTCGAACTCAAGTCCTTTTTGTACAAAGGAGAAGGAGTTCAAGTTCTTAAGCTCCGTCTTCGTACCGAATTCTTCCTGACCGATCGGACGAAGAGACAGGTTGGCATCACAACGCAGTGACCCTTCCTCCATCTTACAGTCAGATACGCCTGTGTACTGGATGATGTTCTTCAAGGCTTCCAAGTAAGCATATGCTTCTTTTGGAGAGCGGATATCCGGTTCGGATACGATCTCAACAAGCGGTGTTCCCTGACGATTGTAGTCTACAAGAGAATATCCCTCATCACTGTGTGTCAACTTCCCTGCGTCTTCCTCCATGTGAAGACGAGTGATACCGATTCGTTTCTTCACGCCATCGACTTCGATGTCGATGTAGCCATTTTCACCGATTGGCTTATCAAACTGAGAGATTTGGTAAGCTTTCGGGTTGTCCGGGTAAAAGTAGTTTTTACGGTCAAACTTCGTGTCTGTTGCGATTTCACAGTTCAATGCCATCGCTGCTTTCATAGCGAAGTTAACAGCTTCCTCGTTCAGTACAGGAAGGACGCCCGGGTACCCAAGATCGATTGGGTTGACGTTGCTGTTTGGTTCATCTCCGAACATGTTCGGAGAAGGACTGAAAATTTTTGAGTTTGTTTTTAGTTCAACGTGGACTTCAAGTCCGATGATCGTTTCAAAGTTCATGAGTGCGCACCTCCAAGAGACGGGCGTTGTTTATGAAATTCAGTTGCCTGTTCGAAGGCATGAGCAGCACGGTAGACCGTTCCTTCATCGAAATGTTTACCGATGATCTGCAAGCCGATCGGCAGACCTTCGCTAGAGAATCCGCAAGGGATAGAGATACCTGGTACGCCTGCAAGGTTGACAGGGATCGTCAGGATATCGTTCGCATACATCGTCATTGGATCGTCCACTTTGTCGCCGACTTTAAAGGCTGGTGTAGGGGTCGTTGGTCCGATGATGACATCGTAATCTGCGAATACTTTTTCAAAGTCATTTTTGATCAGTGTACGGACTTGCTGTGCTTTTTTGTAATAAGCATCGTAGTACCCGGAGCTTAATGCGAATGTTCCAAGCATGATCCGGCGCTTCACTTCGTCACCGAAGCCTTCTGCACGGGAACGCTTGAACATATCAAGCATAGACTCAACGTCTTCAGCACGTTTGCCGTAACGTACGCCGTCAAAACGGGCAAGGTTGGCTGATGCTTCTGAAGACGCGATCAAGTAATACGTAGATAACGCATATTTGGAGTGTGGAAGAGAAACTTCTTCCCACGTTGCGCCAAGCTCTTCATATTTTTTCAATGCCGCTTGAACGGCTTCTTTTACTTCTGGTGTGACCCCTTCACTGAGGTACTCTTTCGGCACACCGATTTTCAGGCCGTTCACGTCACCTGTAAGAGATTCGGTGTACTTCGGTACTTCGACATTCGCAGATGTAGAATCCATCGCATCGTGCCCAGCAATCGTTTCTAAAAGGAATGCATTGTCTTCTACGTTACGAGTAATCGGGCCGATTTGGTCAAGAGAAGATGCGAATGCAATCAATCCAAAACGGGAAACACGACCGTACGTCGGTTTCAAACCGACAACCCCGCAATAGGCCGCTGGCTGGCGGATCGACCCACCTGTATCAGAACCTAGAGAATATGGAACTTCGCCTGCGGCTACAGACGCAGCTGAACCACCGCTGGATCCGCCTGGCACATAGTCTGTGTTCCAAGGGTTACGAACAGCAGCATAGCTTGAGTTTTCGTTGGAAGAACCCATCGCGAACTCGTCCATGTTAAGTTTTCCGATTGTAATGGATTTCGCATCGTTTAATTTGTTTACAACGGTAGCGTCGTAAAGGGGATCCTCAAAGTTATCAAGAATCTGGCTTCCTGCGGTTGTACGCAGCCCTTTTGTCACGATGTTATCCTTCACGCCGATTGGAAGACCAAAAAGTGGCGCGTCTTCTTCCCCCTGCTGTTTATCTAGGTAAGCAGCCTGAGCTCTAGCCGCTTCTTCGTTCAATGTCAGGAAAGCTTTGACCTGGCCATCGACTTCATTAATGCGTTTGTATGATTCATCGACTAAATCTGTGACAGTGATTTCTTTGCTATGTAGCTTCTCTTGAAGCTCACGTAATGTGTAGTCAAATAAAGACATCGTCGAACCTCCTTATTCCAATACAGATGGCACTTTAAATTGTCCATCTTGTTGATCCGGTGCGTTTTTGAGTGCGTCTTCTTTTGAAATCCATCGCTTCGGCTCATCTTTTCTAAGCACGTTTTTCAAATCAAGGACGTGTGTCGTTGGTTCGACACCTTCTGTATCCAATTCGTTCAGCTGCTCGGCATACGTGATGATGTCATCAAGCTGCTTTGTGAACATATCTGCTTCTTCTTCCGTGATAGCAAGGCGTGCCAGATTGGCAACGTGCTTCACTTCATCTTTACTAATTCTGGACATAATGCGACCTCCATTTCGATCTCACATAATATATGATCATACCAAATATCTGAATCAATAATCAACGTACGGTTTTTAACCCTTACTATCTTAACATATCCAGGCGGGGGCTGTCTTATCGTGAGGGGTGCGGAATTTGGGGTTAGAACGTTACTTTCTGATGTTAGGGCGATACTAGCTTTCGTTAGGGCGTTATACTTTCGCGCTAGGGCGTTGCTGGATCCCAGTTAGAACGTGATACACCAGTGCCAGAGCGCATCCCCCTTTTTCAAGAATAAAAAAAGAATCCCCGGCGAACCGGAGATTCTTTCTGAAGTTCTCGATTATAGAGATTTTGCTTTGTCCATTTCTTCGACAACTTCTTTCGGTGGAGTACCACCCATACTTACTAGGATTGCAGCTAGTCCACTCAAGATGAAACCAGGTACAATTTCGTAAAGATCGAAGATACCGCCACTTAAGAAATCAGCCCATACTACAACGACAACCGCACCGGTGATAATACCAGCCAGGGCACCATTACGAGTGATTCCTTTCCAGAATAGGGATAAGATGATGATCGGACCGAATGCAGCTCCGAAACCAGCCCAAGCGTAAGATACAAGTTCAAGTACTTTACTGTCTGGATTACCGGCAATCAGAATTGCAATCAATGCAATTGCTGCTACGGCGAAACGACCAACCCATACCAATTCCTTCTCAGAAGCGTTCTTACGGAAGATCGCTTTATAGAAGTCCTCTGCTAGTGCAGAAGAAGATACAAGAAGCTGAGAGTCAATGGTACTCATGATTGCAGACAAGATTGCCGCAAGCAGGATACCTGCAATGACTGGGTGGAACAGAATTTGTGAGAAGGTGATGAAGATCTTCTCAGAGTCAGCCAGCATTTGAATGCCGCCTTCGTTAACAACTTCAGCATTGAAGCTTCCCAGTGTGCCCAGGTCTTGAGTGTTGATGAATGCAAGACCGAATAGACCTGTGAAAATCGCTCCGTAAAGACCTAGAATCATCCAGCCCATACCGATGAAACGTGCTTTCGGTACGTCTTTAGGAGAACGTAGTGCCATAAAACGTACAAGGATGTGTGGCTGACCGAAGTAACCAAGTCCCCATGCAAGAGATGAAAGAATAGCAAGGGCACCTACGCCTTGAACCATGTTCAGGTGAGACGGGTCAATCTGAGCAACTGCGTCTACAGCACTGCTCCAACCGCCAAGTTCAGAAACAGCTACGATCGGTACCGCAATTAATGCTAAGAACATTAGGATACCTTGAACGAAGTCTGTCCAACTTACCGCTAGGAAACCACCTAGGAATGTGTAAGAAATGGTTACAATTGCACCAATCCAAAGAGCTTGGTTATAGCTCAGTTCAAATGAAGCTTGGAATAGCTTCGCACCGGCTACCATACCGGAGGATGTATAGAAGGTAAAGAATAATAGGATTACAAATGCAGAGATAACACGTAAGATATGGGAGTTGTCACGGAAACGGTTCTCTAGATAATCCGGAATTGTGATGGAATCATTCACAATTTCAGTCATAACACGCAGACGGCGTGCTACGAATTGCCAGTTCAAGTAAGCACCAATGGCAAGACCTACACCAATCCATGCAGATGATAAACCACTTGCGTAAACAGCACCTGGTAAACCTAATAGCAACCAGCCACTCATGTCCGATGCACCGGCAGATAGCGCGGCTACTCCTGGACCTAATCGACGACCACCTAATACATAATCGGATAAATCACTTGTTAGTTTGTATGCTGCAAAACCGATCCCCAGCATACCGATAAGATAAACTATAAACGTAATTAACGTTGCAGTACTCATGTTTTGTTATTCGCTCCTCTCAGTGAATAGTGTGATAATAGATAGAATGATTAAAATTGGCATTGGGACAAACAACCAGAACCATGTAGCCCCTTGAATCGTTGTCGTTGTTGCTGCTGTGGCTAGTTCAAACACCTTCCCACCTCCTCTAATCTCTTTTGTTATGCACTCCTATGCATTGTTTCCGACTTCTGGTTCTTAAGTCATAGAAGCTTAAAAATCCAAACACAGGTACAACCATATCATATTATATTTGTTAGAACATTGCAAAAATTGTGTAATATAGTCGATTTTGAATTTTTATTCGTTTATACTGCATAAAGATGCATATATATGTCAAATCGACTATAAACATTCACAAAATTTTTTTATATTTCTTT
>NZ_JRNX01000504.1 GCF_000786645.1 Halobacillus sp. BBL2006 | reverse complement strand
CCGCCAGTCCTGTTGGCCATACTGCGCATTCACGATCTGCTGTATATAGTATGGATACGACTGAGGAAAATAATAGGGCTGACGATACGGATCATAGCTATAAGGTCCAACGGGGTAGCCATTTCTGTAATATCCAAAAGAATCATAATTTCCATACCCATAATAGTATGGAAACGTTGCCCCTGGATATCCATGCTGATGAAACATGTTGTCCACCTCCCCATGAGTCTGCCTATCAATTTATGCAGGAAGACCAGTAAACATGTCACATGGATCCAGTTGAACACGACAAATAATTGCTCATCAGAAAAGGAAATATAAAACAATTGTCAAAGGAGGAATATCGTGTTGTCGATCGTCAAACCTTATCCATATGAATGGCTTTTTAATGAAATTGGGGAAGACCGAACGTTTCACGCAAAACACGTATGACTTTTACAAAAAAAGCGCAAAAGTCAGATCGGTGGCAGGAATTGAAGCGATAGCTCTTAGTCCGTTCATCGTATTGTTTCCCCTAAATGAACTTTATTTATGGATGGTCTTTGCGATTCTACTGCGGGCAGTTTTTCCTACATTTTCTCTCGCTTACCGCCCGCGATTGAAGGGAAGCGAATCAAGCAAAAGCTTTAGCCGCTGAAAACGGAAGATCAATGGAAGCGGTGGGAAAAGGACGATCAAATCCTCCCACTTCTATACCAAATCGGAATCGGAAAAAGGAATGTTTCGAATAATACTGATCTGGAAACTTCAACCTCACAGGGTGATTGGCCAGTATACCTGCTCTTAGCAGGAACGCTTCAGTCCAACTTTCACTCAGCGAGTCAAAACGCGAGCGTTTCAGCTGCTAACTGTTCAGTTGGCGGTGGTGTAGGGGGCGGCGGTGGAGGCTCCGGTGCCTTTTAAAATAGTTTATGCCATTGATAAAATTTTATAAATAGCAGCGGATTCCTTATTGTGGAATCCGCTGCTTTTTCACCTCGAACTTTCATGTAAATTAAAAGTAAAGAAGGTATAGTTTATGAACTTGAACAGAAAATAAGATTGCAGGAGGTGTTCACTTTGGAACATGTAAAGTTAATTGCAATGAAATTTTTGTTTAGTTTAGTAATCCTCGGCATCATCTTAGGTGCGGGGTTTGACGTATCGTTCGGTAATGTCTTTCTGATCACTTTGGTTTTAACAGCTGTATCTTATGCCATCGTTGATTTGATGATTTTATCACGATCCAGCAATACAACAGCGACAATTTCAGATTTCGTGCTTACATTTGTTGTCGTTTACTTTATGACAGATGCACTCACGGTTGGTGATTCTGTTTTTCTGGCTACACTAATATCAACGATTTCCCTCACCATTTTCGAATATTTCTTCCACCAGTCTGTAGCAAGAAACCTGGATGGTAAAGAAGAAAGAACGGAACGTGTGAATCCAACGGCTCAACTAAGTACAGAAGCTTCTGAAGAAATCTACCCTTATGATGAAGAAGAATAACTGTTCAAAAAAAACCGAGAAACCACAAGTGTGTTTTCTCGGTTTTTTATTTATACAAAAGCAAGGTAGGTGGATACCATGATGACCAGAAGAATAACGACTACAGTCATATAGACGATGATTCTATGGGAGGAAACGAAGCGGCTTTCATTTATATTACGTCTCGTTTGATAGTAATTGACAGTGGCACCAATGATCGTCATGACACCAAGGAATAACGATGCAATGCTGACGATCACTGCAAGATCCTCTCCGAACCGGCTCATATCCTGTGCTGCATTAATATGAAGCGTTGTTGCTAAAAAGCCGACACCGACAAGAGCAATAGCCGTACGGATCCAGGCCAAATATGTGCGTTCATTCGCTAAATGTTGCTGGATCAGCTTTTGTTCATCCATTTTTCCCATGACCTTCCCTCACCTCTCTTAGAACTGTTCTTCCCTCATTTTATCACTTCAAGAGAGGATATATCCTTAAAACAGCTCATAAGCTTAGGCTTTCGTGCGATATTCCGTATTATTCTTCTTCAACGTTTCATCTGTTCCGAACAGGAAGTGCTTCTTCATATCAGGGGAATAGGTGGAGTTAACGGCTTTCCTTCCGACTGTTTCCGCCACTTCCCTGAGCATGCTCGGAGAGGCTCCACAGCAAAGACCGAAATAATTCACTCCGGACGCTTTTGCTTCCTTCGCCCATTCGGCCAGCTCATAACGATTGCAATAAAGCGGATCGAGTGACGTCGGGAAGGTCGTTTCCGTCGGAAGCGAGCACGAACACCCGCCATCCGGCAAGTTGAAGAATGTCGGGTACTCTTCTGATGTGCGATACGGGATAGGCAGAGCTCCAACATATCCGTTGACGTTTTCACGAATTTGTTCAACATACGGCTGCATAGTCGCAGGACCGCGGAAGCAGTTCATGCCGACTACCAATGCTCCTTGCTCTTCTAATAGACGGCACCCTTCCTCCACTGTGTACCCATCTCTTAGTATATTTTCACTCATAAGTCCGAATGTGATCACAGCAGGCAGACCTTGCTTCTGGATTTCTTCTAAAGCAATTTTTGCTTCTTCGTAGTAATAGAACGTCTCTCCATTAACAAAATCGACGCCTTCCTCTTTGCACCATCCGATCATCTCTGCAAATATATTGCGCACGGCTTCTTTTGAACTTCCATCATCTGGATCGAAAAGGTTTGTATTGGAGATATTCCCTGCGACAAGCGCTTCCTCTTCCGGATGCTCCTTGGCTACTTCTTTAGCTAAACGGATCGCCTGCCGATTCAACGGCTCCAGCAAATCTTCTTTCCCGATAATTCTCATCTTTTCCCTGTGACCATTATAAGTGAAGGCGAGCACTACATCCGAGCCTGCTAACATATAATCACGATACGTCTGCTTCAAGGCTTGAGGGTTATCAAGCGCTACCTCCGGGACAAATGATCCTGCCTGCAGATAACCGCGTCTTTCCAATTCGAATAAGTATCCTTCCCCGCAAACGACGGGTCCATCCTCTAAACGTTGTTCTAGTGTTCGTTTCATCATCAGCCGCACCTTTCTCTTGTTAAAAATAAAAACCCTTCTTCCCGGCAAAAGGAAGAAGGGTTTGTGGTCTCGGTTCTTCCTCTTATCTGCCAGATGCATGCATCTGTAGGAATTGGCACCTTTTTCAAGCATAACTTGAAAGGTTGCCGGGCATCACAGGGCCTAGTCCCTACGCCACTCGTAATAAGAGATTCGTAATTATATTTTTTAACTTGCTAGAAATTATAGGGGGGATGACCCTTTTCTGTCAATGATTATTTTCAGTTAATTTTGAATAGATTGACGAAAGGGTTTTGTTCACACAATTGTAACAACTCTATTGAACCCTTAAGGAATCTAGGGAAGTGACTTTTTTTCTTTTTTATATCTAGAAAA
>NZ_JRNX01000503.1 GCF_000786645.1 Halobacillus sp. BBL2006 | reverse complement strand
AAGCCGTTCTAGGTGCGATCTTTTTAGAGCCAGAAGCGATGTCGACAGCAGCGGAGTATCTACTCCCAGAAGATTTTTATCGAGCTAGCCATCAGCGTATCTTTGAAGTCATGTTGACGTTATCCGATAAAGGAGAGCCGATCGATCTTGTTACGGTGACGACGGCTTTATCTAACAATAAAGTGTTGGAAGAGGTCGGAGGAGTTTCCTACTTGACTGATGTCGCAAATTCCGTACCGACAGCTGCCAATATCATGTATTACACTAGAATTGTCAGTGAAAAATCTACTTTGAGAAGTTTAATTCGTACAGCTACGAATATCGTAACTTCGGGATATGAAGAAGAGGATGACCTGGAAGATGTCCTTAACTCTGCGGAGAAGGACATTCTAGAAGTCTCTCAAAGGAAGAATTCCAGCGCTTTCAAAAGTATCAAAGACGTGCTGATCGATGTATATGACAACATTGAACAGCTGCATAACAGTGAAGGCGGTACAACTGGAATTCCAACAGGCTATCGTGATTTGGATAAAATTACGTCGGGATTCCAGCGTAATGATTTGATTATCATCGCCGCGCGTCCTTCTATGGGTAAGACCGCGTTCGCCTTGAATATCGCCCAAAACGTGGCCGTTCATACAGACGAAAACGTTGCAATCTTCAGTCTGGAGATGGGAGCCGACCAGCTTGTCTCTCGTATGCTTTGCGCAGAAGGAAATATTGATGCCCAGCGTTTGCGGACAGGAAACATGGAGGCAGATGATTGGAACAAGTTGACGATGGCGATGGGGAGCTTATCGAATGCAGGTATCTATATTGATGATACGCCCGGAATTCGAGTTAGTGAAATCCGCTCGAAGTGCCGCCGTCTTAAGCAAGAACACGGACTTGGCATGATTTTAATCGACTATTTGCAGTTGATTCAGGGAAGTGCGAATTCCAAAGAGAACCGTCAGCAAGAGGTCTCTGAAATCTCTCGTTCCTTAAAAGGCTTGGCGCGTGAGCTGAATGTTCCGCTGATTGCCCTGTCTCAGCTCTCTCGTGGAGTAGAGTCCAGGCAGGATAAACGTCCGATGATGTCGGACTTACGTGAATCTGGATCGATTGAGCAGGATGCCGATATTGTCGGATTCTTATACCGTGACGATTATTATGATCAAGAATCAGAGAACCAGAACATTATCGAAATCATCATATCTAAGCAGCGTAATGGCCCAGTTGGTAATGTCGAATTGGCATTTGTGAAGGAATACAATAAATTCGTCGACCTTGACTACCGTTATAGCGACGCGGATGTGCCTCCTGCTTAACAAATAAATAGAACCTCCACGACTTCCACCTAGTATTGTCGTGGGGGTTTTTGTATTGATTTTTCACAAAAAAGGGAGGCCTTTTGGTTTAGAAAAGACCGCCCTTCATTTATATTCATCACTCCTCGTTACGCCTCCCGGAGAGTAACGCCAAGGGGTGGATGAAACTTATTTCAACCAATGATAGATCGTGTGAGCCACACCGTCGTCGTCATTGCTTTTCGTTACGAAATCGCTGGCTTCTTTGACTACGGGTCTCCCGTTCTCCATCGCTGCACTATGGCTTGCCATCGAAATCATCGACAAATCGTTGGGACTATCCCCAATGGCTCCAGTGCGATCCATAGAAAGCCCTAAATGAGTAGAGAGTTTTTGTAATGCAATTCCTTTAGAGGCGTTCTTATGCTCGAGTTCAAAGTTATGGTGAGCAGAGCTGACCAAAGTCAGGTTCGGGTAAGATTGGAAGCTTTCCCATCCAAGGTCCAGCTTCTCCTGTTCAAAAGAAAACGCGAGGACATTGTAAATCGGCGCTCCGGCCTCCAGAATTTCTTGATAAGAATCAACATGATAGAAACCGGTTTGACTGAACTGCTTCTCAAGCGCCGCTGTCAGCTTTTCAATCTCCTCATTAGGGTTAGCACTTTGAATGCGGTCCAGCTCCATCTGTAGAAGGGCTCTGCCATTTTGAGGCGTTAAAATGGAAGAATCGCTGAATACTTCGTAATAAAATTGTTTCTCATCCAACCACTCCAAAATTTCCGCAGCATCCTTTTCCTCGATCGGCACAGAATGGAATAACGTGCCGTTTGGCTGATGGATCGTAGCCCCGTTGGCACCGATCACCCACGTGTTCAAGTCTGTATTGGCAAGGATCTGCCGTACATCGAATTCAGCCCTTCCAGTGGCGATCACAACTTCCGTTCCCATTTCCTGAGCCTTTTTAATCGCTTTGATGTTTTCCTGACTGATTGTATTTTGGCTGTTTAATAGTGTCCCATCCATATCAATAGCTATTAACTCCATACATCCACCACCTCTTCCTCTGCCACTAGAAGCTCAACCTCATTTTGATCAAGCAGATGTTGAAAATCAGGTTCTGGAGCTTTGTCAGTAATAATTAAATCTACATCTTCGAGGGCAGCGAATTGGAAAAATTCTGTGACCCCGAATTTTGTATGGTCAGCCAAAACAATAACTTGCTTGGCTTGACGTATCATATTTTTTTTGACCATCCCATCCTCTTCGTGGGCAATGGTCAAACCATTTTCTGATATGCCTACGACTCCGATGAAGGCTTTGTCGACGTGAAACTTCCTTAAACGTTCAATGACCGAAGTGCCGAATAAAAAGCGGTGTTCTTTTTGTAAAGCTCCACCTAATAGCTGGATATTTACATGTTTTTTATTCGATAAGATTTCGGCTTGGTTAATGGAATTCGTAATGACCGTACATTCCATAGCTTCCATTTTGTCTGCGCATGCTTGCACCGTAGTGGAAGTATCGAGAATGATTTTGTCTCCGAATTGAATGAGCGAAGCGGCTTTGTTCCCGATTTTCTGTTTTTCCTGAGAGACGGTTTCAAGGCGTTTCGTATAATCCTTGATCACATTATGGGAAGAAGGGAGAATGGCTCCACCTCTTGTTCTGACGATAGCTTTTCTGTCTTCCAGCTTCACTAAATCTCGTCTGGCAGTATCTCTGGAGACATCAAACAAATCACATATTTGATCGACGGATATTCGTCGATTTTTATTAAGGTATCGGATGATTTCGATTAAACGTTCTTCTTGATACATCAGGTTGTCCCCTTCCATATCTATCCTCTATAAGTCATATTAAGTTAAAATTAATAATTAATCAAGTTTTATAAGTTTTTATAAGTAATTTTAAGTAATGACGAATGAGGTAATTATCGAACATTTATATAGATATTTCGTTTTATTGTTCGGATATTGCGTTGACTTGAAGACATAAGATTGGTAAACTGACGTTGGAAATAATTTAAAACAAATTTTTGGCGGAGGTGCCTTATGTCTTCAGTAGTTGTTGTCGGAACCCAGTGGGGGGACGAAGGAAAAGGCAAGATAACCGATTTTCTATCACAAAATGCCGAAGTTGTTGCGCGTTATCAAGGCGGAAACAATGCCGGCCACACAATTAAATTTGATGGTGTCACTTATAAACTTCACTTAATTCCATCTGGAATCTTTTTTGACGATAAAGTATGTGTGTTAGGTAACGGGATGGTCATTGATCCGAAAGCGTTGCTTGAAGAGCTTGAATACTTACAAGATAAAGGTGTCTCGACAGATAATTTGAGAATCAGCAACCGTGCTCACATTATTCTTCCTTATCATTTGAAACTTGATGAGCTCCAAGAAGAGGAAAAAGGCGCAAACAAGATTGGTACAACGAAAAAAGGAATTGGACCTGCCTATATGGATAAAGCTGCACGAACAGGGATCCGTATTGCAGACTTGATGGATAAAGAGAGCTTCCGGGAAAAATTAGAACAGAATCTTGCTGAAAAGAACCGTTTATTAGAAAAAGTGTATGAAACGGAGCCATTTACAGTTGAAGAGATTCTAGAAGAATACTACGAATATGGGCAGCAAATCGCTCAGTACGTTTGCGATACATCTGTTGTTCTAAACGATAACCTAGACGAGGGCCGCCGTGTACTTTTCGAAGGTGCCCAGGGGGTTATGTTGGACATTGATCAGGGAACGTATCCATTCGTAACTTCTTCTAACCCAATTGCAGGAGGCGTTACGATCGGTTCAGGTGTCGGCCCATCTAAAATCAAGCATGTGGTTGGTGTCTCTAAAGCTTACACCACTCGTGTAGGAGACGGACCGTTCCCGACCGAATTGGACAATGAAATCGGCGATCAAATTCGTGAAGTAGGGAGAGAATACGGAACAACGACCGGTCGTCCACGCCGCGTTGGCTGGTTTGATAGTGTGGTTGTCCGTCATGCCCGTCGTGTAAGTGGGATTACAGATCTTTCTCTAAATTCCATTGATGTACTTACAGGAATTGAAACCGTGAAAATTTGTACTTCTTATAAGTACAAAGGAGAAATTATGGACGAATTCCCTGCTAGTTTGAAAGTGTTAGCTGACTGCGAACCGGTTTATGAAGAAATGCCTGGCTGGACGGAAGATATCACAGGTGTGAAATCGTTGGATGAACTTCCTGAGAATGCCCGTCATTATATTGAACGTGTATCTCAATTAACGGGAATCCCGCTTTCCGTATTCTCTGTTGGACCTGATCGTTCTCAAACGAACGTTGTCCGCAGTGTCTATAGCGAATAAGAAACAACGCGTCTGACTTGGCTAAGTTAGGCGTGTTTTGTTTATGATAGAAATGGAAAGGGAGTGTTCCACGTGAAACGTATTTGTGTTTTTGCCGGGTCAAGCGCAGGAAATGACCCAGCGTTTACAGAGAGAACGAAAGAATTAGGGAAAGTATTCGCAGATAACCAAATCGAACTTGTTTACGGTGGTGCCAAAAGTGGATTGATGGGTGTGATGGCAGACGCTATCTTAGAAAAAGGTGGAAGAGTGACAGGGATCATGCCTTCTCATCTTTTTCAAAAGGAAATTGCCCACCCTGACGTAACGGAAATGATTGAAGTAGAAACGATGCATGAACGTAAAGCTAAGATGAGCGAATTGGCCGACGGGTATATCGCTCTCCCAGGTGGGTTCGGTACGTTTGAAGAGTTGTTTGAAACCGTAAGCTGGGCACAGATTGGTTTACATGAAAAACCGTTGGCCCTCTTTAATATTGCAGGATATTATACTCCTTTGATGGACATGATTGATCACGCCATTCAAGCAGGGTTTGTAGCTGAAAACAATCGGCAGTTGATTCTGGAATCTTATGACCCAGAGGAATTAGTAAAAATGATGAAGCTATAAAAAAACCGAGCCAATTGTGGCTCGGTTTTTAAATGTTAATGGTCGTGACGAAGGTCAGTCCAAGATAACGATAAGAGACTTCAATCTGTTCGATTGGCATTTTTTCTGTAATGCTCAGACCGTAGATTGGACTCGGGTGGTCATCTTTAGCTGAAGCTTTTTTGTCCTCAGGGACTGGGGAGCTGTTCGGCTTGAGACGGATAGATTTATAGTCTTGCATTCCATATTCCCCTTCATAAGGGTTGTAAGTATTAGAAATAACAAATCCGGTGTCTGAATCACTCACTTGCACCAGGGGATTGGTAGCGGGCTCTTTTCCATTAATGGATACGTCCGTAATATAAATGTCG
Source organism: Halobacillus sp. BBL2006 (assembly GCF_000786645.1). GTDB lineage: Bacteria > Bacillota > Bacilli > Bacillales > Halobacillaceae > Halobacillus. The sequence goes on along the minus strand of NZ_JRNX01000503.1, from coordinate 672 downwards.
CCCAAAAGGTTTTTATTCCCAAGAGCAACAATCACAGACTGCTTATCGGTTGTTGTGCCCACAGATCCGTGCGCCAGCGGTGGATTAAATTGTAAATAAGCCATTAAGGCGATCATCAAAATAATAAGTATAAATGCAGTAGTTCTGAACGTTTTTTTCATCTACACACCTCCTCTCTTGATATTTTTGAACGATGCAGGGCCCAATTTATTAAATAAAGGTGAAAGGAAATCTAACTTTCTATTGCGCCTCTGTTTCAGCTATGATATGATATTCATCGTTGCGGTAAAACAACAACATAAACTGGTCCGGTAGTTCAGTTGGTTAGAATGCCTGCCTGTCACGCAGGAGGTCGCGGGTTCGAGTCCCGTCCGGACCGCCATTTTTATTATAGCAGGGTTAGAGAGAGAAATTAATCGAAACAACCACCAAAATCATGGCGAATTAGTGAAGATTAATTCTAATATCATCTAAATGCATTTATACTATGGCTCGGTAGAGAAGCCGAAAAACTTCTTTGATTAAACTTCATCGCAGGCTTTGCGAGGAGCGTTAACTTCACCGAATGTACTTGCAACGAGACGAGCACAGAACATCTTCTAATAAACTTCGAAACCAGTGTTTGAGCGAGAAACAAAATTAAAACTTTATCTATTATGGCTCGGTAGCTCA
>NZ_JRNX01000502.1 GCF_000786645.1 Halobacillus sp. BBL2006 | reverse complement strand
TTGTTATATTTTTTTTCATTTAAATTCACTGTAGAGAATTGAAATTCGCTAACTTTCCCCGTTGATCTATATATTCCATCGTTCGATAATGGAACATATCATGACAGTATTAACTGAATTTCTTTATGTATCATTTTACTCCTCCTCAAAGTATGTCTTTTCAAGTAGTTTGAGAAAGGTTTCCAATAGCATTGGCGCATTTCTCAAGAGGAAATCGAAATTTCAAGGAATTGAAAAGCTAGCTTTTATGATACTTATGCACCTAGATTCAGCTCTAAGACAACTCTCTCTTAGAAAGAAAATACTTTTATTAAGATCCAGCCACTTCATAAGTTTACTGATAAATAAAGAACTTAGCAGAAATATATTCAAGAATGATGACTCAATCAAGAGCCTCGGAATTCAATACGCCGGCTCAGTTTTGAGAAAAAATTAATATTATCAGAGGTTATTTAACTAAAAGAGGAAATGACAGAAAGTATGATAAATATTTTTCTTCCTTTTGGTTTATTCCTCTTGTTAGAATTTTATCAACCTCTGCTGATACCAAACTAAAAAAACAAA
>NZ_JRNX01000501.1 GCF_000786645.1 Halobacillus sp. BBL2006 | reverse complement strand
CGTCCGGGATCTTGTCGGTGCGCGAGTCGAAGAAATTGAATCGTTAACGAGTGAGCATGCGCTGGAATTAAAAGGGGCTGGAGAGTTTGCTTCGGTTCCTGCCCATATGTCGGTTTGGCGTGATTTGCTTGTGGCAGAAACAGCCGATGTGCTATACAGCTATCAAGACCAATTTTATGGAGATTATGCAGCTGTCACGAAGAACACCTTCGGGGAAGGCGTTGTCTATTATATTGGTGGAGGCATAGATGGAACTGCTCTTGATGTCATTGCGAAAAAAGTGGTAGAACGTCACTCTATCGACTATATTGAGTCCGATGAGGATGTGGAAGTCTATCGTCGTCATGCGGAGGATTCCTCTTATTTATTCGTGATGAATCATAGCGACCAGAAAAAGCAGCACGGCGCGATAGAGCTTCAACCCTATGAAAGTAAGATCGTAAAAGAGTAAGACTGTTCATTTCTATTATCTTCCACCTCAGGTCATCCAGATATTGGATGACCTGAGGTGGAAAAAAATGTAATAAAAACACCAGCACAGAAATTCTGCTCTGGTGTTTTTCATAGGTTCATAGTTTTTATGGAATTAAAGTAGCGTCAAACGAGTTCGTAACCGCCTGGTATTCAGCAGATCCTGATCCATAAAGGTCGGAGGCTACAGTTTCGACTGCGTTGCGCAAGTCTTCAAAGGTAGAGTCCGCTGTTAATAGATCAACGTTGGCATAGTAGAACAAGTCAAACGTTTTTTCTTCTCCAATGCCAGACACGCTTACGCCATTATGGCTTCCACCTTCAGACAATAGATAAGCGGCTTTATTAA
>NZ_JRNX01000500.1 GCF_000786645.1 Halobacillus sp. BBL2006 | reverse complement strand
CAACAAGAGCCATTAACCAGCACGTTAGTGGCTCCTGTTGTAGCTATTTTTCTCAGTTTCTATCAATATGCGATTACTTATCAGATATGTGATGTCCGAAAGGGGTGAGACCTCTGGAAGTTGAAAAAATTTCTCCGAAGAAAGTTTCTGAACAGGTGGAAGAGCAAATGGAATCGTTTATTCATGCTGGAAAGTTTAAACCTGGTGAAAAGCTGCCTTCGGTCCGTGAGTTGTGTGACCTATTTGATGTAGGAAGATCGGCAGTAAGAGATGCGATGACTTCATTAAAAGGAAAAGGTTTAGTGGAAATCAGGCATGGAGAAGGTATGTATATTTGTCCGTTTGATCCGGCAAAACTGCTTCAGCACTATATGCTTTTACCGAATTCGAAAGACATTGAAGCATTATTTCAAGTGAGAGAGATGTTGGAAGCCGGGATGGTGAAACTAGCGGCCCAATTCAGATCAGAGGAAGACTTAAAAGCTATGAAGCTTGCGATTGAAGAAATGAAATCGAATAGTGAAAAGGAACAAGGGCTCTCTGATTACAAGTTTCACAGTGAGATTGCCAAGGCGAGCGGCAATCATATCCTTTTTCAGTTGATGGACTTTATTTCAGCAACGACGAAAAAACACATGCTGGAGTTCCACAGCTATATCGCGTCAAACCCAAGGCTCACACAAGAAATCATCAATCAGCATGAACGGATTTTTGAGAAAATCGCAGCGAGCGAGTCAGAAGCCTCCTGTGAGGAAATGATGGCTCACTTGAAGTTTGTTCGAACTCTGATGCAAGAGATCAGTCTAGAAGAAATCAGTTGATTGAATGCAGATATTTTATACTGACGATTGAAAACGGTGTTTCCCAATAAGAAACAAAAGAGGTGTGATGGATGGACATACAAGGGGTATCAGAGGAGCGGCAGAATGTTTCCTTGGAGGACAAGTTTGGCAACAAGGGTTCGACGATATTTAGAGCAACGACGGAGGCTGAGATTTCGAAAATCGTCCGGCAGGCAGATAAAGAGGGGAAAAGTATCGCTATTGAATCTGGAGGAACGAAACGCGGATATGGTGGTGTTAAAAATGATTATGATATAACCCTGTCCCTGAAGAATTACAAAGGAGTGGTCGAACATAACGTCGGAGACATGACGGTGACGGTCCGGCCCGGAACAACGATCACAGAGCTGCAGGATTTTCTTCGCGAGCACAACCAGATGGTATCGATCGATCCGAATTGGCCCGATCAAGCAACCATCGGAGGTGTTATCGCCACAAATGAAAGCGGTTCCAAAAGACTGAAATATGGATCAGCAAGAGACCTGGTGATCGGCTTACGATTAGTGTATGCAAACGGGGAGATCATCCGGACAGGGGCCAAGGTTGTGAAGAACGTCGCCGGCTATGACATGAATAAGCTGTTTATCGGAGCGATGGGGACCCTGGGCGTCATCACTGAAATCACGATGAAACTACGGCCGCTCCCTAAATTCGAGAGTCTTGTCCAAGTGTCGTTACCAGCAGAGAAGATCGACGCATTGAAAACATTTGCGATCGCCATCCAGGATTCTATGCTCGAGCCCGTTTCACTTGAACTCATGAACCCGGTGTTATCGAAGAAGCTGACAGGCCGTGAAGAGTACAGGCTGCTGATTGCTTTTGAAGATGTCGAAAAAGCGGTGCGCTACCAAGAAGATTGGGTTGAAAACCATAAACCAGAAGGCGCAGATCTTGAAGTCCACAGGAATGAGGAAGCACAAGAGTTTTGGCGGACCTTTTCAGCGCTCGCGCCTAACAGTCTTACCGATGACCAGAACGAGAAGACACAGGCCATTCTGAAGGTTGGAAGTAAAAATATCGACGTGTTTGAAATCATGAAGGAATTGAGCAGCCTGCAGTCATCTTCCGTGACGATCGAGGGACACGGCGGCATGGGCCACGGGATCAGTCAGTATACGCTGTCAGGGACACATGAAGGTGTCGTGGCGGCCATCGAAGAGATCCGGAAAATCGCGGAGAGCAAAAAAGGCTATACCATCGGAACACACCTGCCATTTGAACTTCGTAAACAAGTCGATGCCTGGGGTGGAAAAACGTCGTCCTTTTTCTTGTTTGAAGGCATTAAGAAAAAAGTGGATCCAAGGAACACATTAAACCATCAACGGTTTATAGGAGGGATTTAAATTGCTTAAGGAAATGGTGGAATCAGAAAACAAATCGGACCTGCCTTGTGCCTCAGCCAGTTTAAGCAATTATTTTGAAAAAGATCACCCGGATGAAGCGAAATGGGCGGACTGTGTCCATTGCGGAATGTGTTTAGAAGCGTGCCCGACGTATTTGGAAACCGGTCAGGAACAGCACTCCCCACGCGGCCGGGTACATTTGATCAAATCCGTTGCGGAAGGAAAACTCAGCCTTGATGAACAATTGGCCGATCCGGTCTTCCAATGCCTCGATTGCCGTGCGTGTACAACGGCTTGTCCGGCCGATGTCGATGTAGGTGGATTAATCGAGGAAGCCCGTGGGCAAATCCGGGAAGCGATGCCGCTGACAGGGTGGAAAGGGGCAATCAGCCAGTTTTTCCTGAAAGGACTTTTTCCTCACCAAAACCGGATGCAGACAGTCAGCGGACTACTCAAATTCTACCAGCAGAGCGGGATTCAGAAAGTGATTCGTCAAACAGGAGCGATGAAAGTGATGCCATCCCACCTTGCTGGTATGGAGTCGATCATGCCTGAAGTCAAGACATCGGTCCAAAAAAAGTATAAAAATGTGGATGTCATACCGGCAAAAGGCACACCGAAAGCACGCGTGTCGATGCTGACTGGATGCATTATGGACGTCATGTTCAGCGATATCAATGAGTCGACCATCAATGTGCTGACTCACAATGACAATGAAGTCGTTATTCCTAAAAATCAAACCTGCTGCGGGGCGCTGCACGTGCACGCCGGAGACCGGGACACAGGAAGGAAGCTTGCGAAGCAGAATATCGAAGCTTTTAAAGACTCCGATAAAGTCGTCGTCAATGCAGCTGGTTGCGGATGTGCCTTGAAAGAATACCCAGAGTTGTTTAAAGATGATCCAGAATGGAAAGCGAAAGCGGAAGAGTTTTCGGAAAAAGTCGAAGATGTATCCAAATACTTATATGACAGCGGTTATGAAAAACCGAAAAGTGAGATCAATAAGCGGATCACTTATCATGATGCCTGTCATTTGGCACATGGGCAGGGCGTCCGTCACGAACCGCGTCAACTGCTGAAAGACATCCCGGGAGTAGAGTACACGGAGCTCTCCAATGCCGACACCTGCTGTGGAAGTGCCGGCATCTACAATCTGACCAATCCGGAAATGGCGGGAGCGGTT